>JBCBGR010000377.1:0-503 GCA_038526555.1 Pseudomonadota bacterium | reverse complement strand
TGTTGTCGGCTTCTGGTGGCGCAAACCCAGTCAAATCCGCAAGGCCCATGCCTATGCGTTCAAAACCATGTTTAGCGGTTCCACCCTTGTTATTGACCAATTGAAAGAGCGCAAACTCTCTGAGACGGTGCGCCTTGCGCATGCCGTCATGACACTCACGGGGCAACGCACGCCAGACGGCAATCCCGCCGAGCCACGCGAAAACATTATCACCCTCATTGCCACCCGTCAGGCAGAGGGTGGGTTTCTCATCACCGGATTTCATAACACGGACCGGATTGGCGGCGTTGATACCTATATCCGGCAATCCGGAGATATCGCCCCTATATCCTATCAAGATACGAAGCCTAAGCGTTAGAGGAGACCCTCATGGCCCGCGACATCCCTGCCTTGATGGAAGAAGCCGAAGCCAAGGGCTTCAAGCACCATTTCGAAACACAGGCGAAAGCGGTGCTCTGCCGGGAAACGAATACGGCCTATGAATTGGGGTCCATCCATATTGT
>JBCBGR010000376.1:0-546 GCA_038526555.1 Pseudomonadota bacterium | reverse complement strand
CATCTATTAAGCCCGGAACGAAAGTCGAAGTGCTAGAAGGCCCGAGCAATCGAGTTTGGGTGAAGGTAAAAGTATTGCCGGACGCCGTAGAGTGACGCTAGTCTCTCACGTAGCGAAATTGCGAGAGACTCCCATGCTTCACGTTCACCAGTTTCCCTGCCTGTCCGACAATTACGGCTACCTTCTGCACAACTCCGTGACCGGCGAAACCGCCGCGATCGATACGCCGGACGCGGCGGAGTATCTGGAGCAGGCCGAGAGCAAAAGCTGGACGATCACCCATATCTGGAACACGCACTGGCACCCCGATCACGCCGGCGGCAACGCCGAGATCGTGGAGAAGACCGGCGCGCGCATTCTGGCGCCCAAGGAGGTCGAGCAGATCTCCAAGATCGACCGCGTTGTGGCGCATGGCGATGTGGTGAACCTGGGCGAGCACACCGCGCAGGTGATCGACGTGTCGGGCCACACCAACGGTCATGTCGCCTTCCACATTATCGAGGAAGGCATTGCGTTCGTGGGAGACGCTGTCTTCGCGCTGGGCTG
>JBCBGR010000375.1:0-682 GCA_038526555.1 Pseudomonadota bacterium | reverse complement strand
GTGGGCGTGGTGACATATAAGCTCGCAGCGCACGCGGCGGACATTGCCAAGGGGCACCCGGCGGCGAAGGTGCGCGATGACGCTCTGTCAAAAGCGCGCTTTGAATTCCGCTGGCGCGATCAGTTCAACCTGTCGCTCGACCCGGAAACGGCCGAGCAATTCCACGACCAGACCCTCCCCGCCGAAGGCGCGAAAACGGCGCATTTCTGCTCCATGTGCGGGCCCAAGTTCTGCTCGATGCAGATCAGCCAGGAAGTCCGCGACTTCGCCGCCAAACAAAACGAAAGCCCCGAGACGTTCCTCGCTGCCGAAAAGCTAGGCGCTGAGACGGCCGAGGCCAGCAAGCAGGCGGCGCTTAAGGGCATGGAAGAGATGAGCCGCGTCTATAAGCAGAAGGGTGAAAAGCTCTATCTGCCTGAAGGCGAAGTGGAATGATCGAGGCGGCTGCGATTGGCGCAGCGACGTTGATACTCGCGCAGGCGACCGTCTCCGAAACGGAGGCGGTCGCCGCGATCGAGGCTCAGCGTGAGCGGTTTAACGAGGCGCTCGTTGAACGCGATCTGGAAACAATCGCGCAAGTGTTGAGCGAAGACGTGGTGCTGGTGGCGGGCACGCGCAGCGATTTGTGGGCTGGGCGCTCGATGCAGCTTGAACGTTGGTCGCAGCAATTTGAGCAAGGCGC
>JBCBGR010000374.1:0-1464 GCA_038526555.1 Pseudomonadota bacterium | reverse complement strand
CACATGTCCACCTGACGAGTGATGCGAAAGTCCACGGTTATAATCGGCTGACCCGCTCTACACCGCGAGCGGCCATTACAGGCGTCATGAATGCCAAACGCACGGTTGAAGCGGGCTTCACAACCGTTCGAAATCTAGGGGCACCTGATTTTGCCGATGTCGCCCTACGAGACGCCATTAATGACGGCGATGTTCCCGGTCCTCGCGTGATTCCCGCAGGCCGCGCCATTGGCATCACAGGCGGTCATTGCGACAGCAACCTGCTCCCCTACAGCTACAAAGATGTAGCGGGCGGCGTGGCCGATGGTCCATGGGCTGCGCGTGCGAAAGTGCGTGAGAATAAGAAATATGGAGCGGAGGTCATCAAATTCTGCGGTACAGGTGGCGTTCTGTCGAAAGGTACCAGTATCGGCGCGCAGCAGTTCACGTTTGAGGAAATGCAGGCCATTGTCGATGAAGCCCATCAACTCGGGATGAAAGTCGCTGTCCACGCCCATGGTGAGCAGGGGATCAGAACTGCCATCCGTGCTAGTGTGGATTCTGTTGAGCATTCATCCCTGATATCCGACAAAGGGATTGCCCTTGCCCTCGAGAACGGCACCATCCTGTCGATGGATATTTACGTCTCCGATTACATTCTCTCAGAAGGTGAAGCAGCGGGTATTTTGCCCGAAAGCCTCGAAAAAGAACGCCAGGTTGGAAAGGCCCAACGCGAGCGGTTTCAAGCTGCAGTTGAAGCGGGCGTACCGATCGCATTTGGCTCTGATGCCGGTGTTTATGATCATGGTCTGAACGGCAAACAGTTCGCCTATATGGTCGAATGGGGCCAAACACCCATGCAAGCGATACAGAGTGCAACCAGCGTCAATGCAAAACTCTTCGGCTTGGAAGGGGAGATCGGTGTGATAAAACCCGGTGCAACCGCGGACATCATCGCTGTCGACGAAAATCCACTCTCAGATATCAAAGCTCTGGAAGATGTTGATTTTGTTATGAAAAGCGGCAACGTCGTTCTTCACGAGAAATAAGGAGCCATTAACCGTCTGACTCGAAATCTGTCCCGTATTAAGATTAATACAGTTTCAAGTGCGAAAAGCGCCTGCAAAGCAGTCGCTCAGTCTGTCATAGCGAATGTGTCTACTCCGGTAGGCACGGCGAGCGGCAAGGTTGCCCCACATCTGCCGAGCTGCTCGCCACTTTCATCAACGCTTAGCTGTTAATTTCATCCTGATACTCAATTTTGGGTTGATATTCTTCGTCATGCTTAGCGAGCACTTCATCTGCGTAGAACTCGGTCTCGCCAATCATTCGGCCCGCGACCACAACACCCTGTCCTTCCCGAAACAGATTCGGGAGTTGCCCATTATGAGTCACCATGATCGGCGTCGGTATCTCGCGTTCAAAATCGTCAATCGCGAAGACTGTCGTAATGCCTGAGCGTTCCACGGACCCTTCAACGACAAG
>JBCBGR010000373.1:0-1469 GCA_038526555.1 Pseudomonadota bacterium | reverse complement strand
GCAAGCCCCTGAAGTCATTATCAGTCCAACCGTCTCGGCCAAGGCGGCAGCGTCATCTAAGCGGATTCGCATACGTCAGGGCGCAGAGTTTACCGAGCGCGACGTGGATCAACTGCTTCACCACGAAGCCCTGATCCACACCGCAACGGCGCTGAACGGCAAAGCGCAGAAAGCGTTCCCGATTCTCGGGTGGGGTCATCCTGGAACGACGGAGATTCAGGAAGGACTCGCCGTCTTTGCAGAGCTCATTACCGGATCAATGGACCCTATGCGGTTTCGCCGCCTGTCGGGCCGCGTGCTCGGCATTCAAATGGCGATCGATGGGGCTGACTTTAAGGAGGTGTTCGATTTCTTTGTCGAACGAAACGACGACCCGTCTCAGGCCTATGAGAATGCACGTCGTGTGTTTCGGGGTGGTGTCATTTCCGGCGGTGCGCCGTTCACGAAGGATATGGTCTATCTGAACGGGCTGCTTCGCGTGCATAATTTCATGCGCACAGTTGTCAAAATGGGGCGCTCTGATCTGATCCGCGTGCTTTTCGTAGGCAAGATGGACATTGAAGACCTTCCCGCGCTGGCGCAGCTCGCTGCTGACGACCATCTTCAAAGCCCGCAATTCATGCCGCCTTGGGTGAAAGACTTGCGCTTCCTCGTGAGCTACATGGCCTATTCCGGGTTTCTAAACCGCGTAAAAATGCCGGGCTTTCAGTCCTATTATGAAGAGGAACTCAAAGGCGTGCCGGACGTCTGGTCCTTAGTGCGGCACGACCGAGTAGACCAAGCGGGCGAAGACATTATCACGGAATGAGGTGCATTTTTCGAGGCTAAACCCATCCGCTGTTCGACAGAGGAACTGTCCGGGCATATCCGCTTTGGTCTTGGAAAAAATCAAAACCGTGCCGTTTGGAAATCCTGTGGTTTCATTCGCACTGAGTGCAAAGACATCAGTCACGTCTGCTGCGATGGCAATATAACGATAAGGTTGTGACCCAATCGGGTTTGTCGTGCCGATGGGCCATTCATAAACCGGGATATGATGGATCGGCTTGGCCAAGTGCATATGCGCCGGGTTTTTCCAAGCGGGAAGTTCGCCAGACAGGAGCCAAGACGGATCGGTGTCCAGCGCAGCCGCGATCCGCTGTAGTGCATCCTGTCGCGGCGTGTGTCCACCGCGCTCCCAGTTGGCGATTGTGGGCTGCGAAACATCGATCTTGTGGGCCAGTTCTGCTTGCGACAGACCCATTTTCTTTCGGCGATCTTTCAAACGACGAGCCAGATCCATAAGTTTACCTATATAAGATCGGCGTCATAAAACCGATAATGTAAATATTTGCATTCTGTTTTCACGACTTTACCTGGGGTTTTCTGTGAAAAACACGAAGCTGAATGCAAAATGAACCACAAAAATCGTGATAAGTCTTACGAATATTACATAAGAAAATCGAATTTTTTGTGTTGAATTTCTAAAT
>JBCBGR010000372.1:0-1546 GCA_038526555.1 Pseudomonadota bacterium | reverse complement strand
CCGCAGCTTGACCGCAAGCGGCGATCAAAGCGGCGGCGGATGCGGCTAGAAATAGTCTCATGGGAGCTCCTCTCAATGGAGGACGTGTCGTATCATGATGAAGCCGCGCTCAGGCTCACAATCGCGTTATGAGCCGCGCGCTTCTTCGGCGCCGAGACGCGCGAGTTCATCGGCTTTTTCATTGCCTTCGTCGCCGGCGTGGCCTTTGACCCAAACCCATTTGATCTCATGGCGTTCGCAGGCTGCTTCGAGCGCTTGCCACAGGTCTTTGTTCTTCACCGGCTTCTTCGCAGCGGTTTTCCAGCCATTACGTTTCCAGCCATGGATCCACTTGGTCAGGCCATCTTTGACGTAGGTGCTGTCGGTGTAAAGTGTGACTTGGCTCGGCAATTTAAGCGCGTTGAGCGCTTCAATTGCCGCCATGAGCTCCATACGATTATTCGTCGTGTCAGGGTCACCGCCATGCAGCTCTTTGCGATTATCACCTGCGATAAGCAATGCGCCCCAGCCGCCAGGTCCTGGATTGCCGCTGCACGCGCCGTCGGTCCAAATTTGAATGTCTGGTTTTGCCATGGCCTGTCAGGTGGGTCGATTTCTAAAAGCCGTCAAGCGAGAGGTGCCGCGGTGTGTGCAAATGAGATTTATGTTGAATTTTGAAGCTCGTATCGTTTAGGCAAGGGCGATGACCGCTCCTGTAACTGCCGCAGTATGCCTGATTGGAGACGAACTCCTGTCGGGACGCACCCGAGATATCAATACCCAAACCATCGCTGGTTTTTTGGCCCCCTACGGCATCCAAGTGCGCGAAGTTCGCATTGTGCCGGATGAAACCGACCGCATTGTCGAGGCCGTCAACGCGCTCCGCTCGACCTACACTTATGTCTTCACCACAGGTGGGATTGGCCCAACCCATGATGACATCACGGCTGATGCAATTGCGGCGGCGTTCGAGGTCGGGATTGGAGAGCACCCAGAGGTCGTGGCTTTGCTCGCCGCGCGCTATGAAGAGATGGATACGGAATTCACGCCCGCGCGCCGCCGTATGGCACGAATTCCCAATGGAGCAAGCCTCATCGACAACCCTGTTTCCGGCGCGCCCGGATTCCAGACGGGAAACGTGTTTACGCTCGCGGGGGTTCCGAAAATTGTTGAAGGCATGCTCGGGGATATTGGCCACCGCCTTAAAACGGGCGCCGTGGTCAAAAGCGTGACGGTCCGGGGCGTGGACTTACGGGAAGGTGACGTTGCAGAAGCGCTCGGCCAGCTATCTGAACAGTATGAAGGGGTCAGCATTGGCTCTTATCCTTGGTTCAAAACAGTGAACGATCACGGCGTGGCCTTAATCGCCCGCGGTACCGATGAGGCGCAGCTGGCAAAGATCCAAGATGCGCTTGTCGCTTTGATCAAGGGGCAGGGCATCGAACCGGAAATACTTGATGGGGAGCAATAGAAATCGGATGAGAGACTTTTTGACGAACGGCAAGACAATTGTCTTCCTTGGCCTCGCATTTCTGGCACTGACGCTCGGCTTCGGTGCGTGGATTCA
>JBCBGR010000371.1:0-1557 GCA_038526555.1 Pseudomonadota bacterium | reverse complement strand
AGCAAAACTCGCTGTTTCATCCAATTGAGACTGAACAATAATGAACCAGCCGATGTTTCCTTTAGTAATCCACCTCAACTAACAGACTTTCATATTGAAACAGATTTTGAAAACATCAACAAATTAGGAAATCTCTTAATTAATTTTGGAAAGCTAAAGCATAAAAGATTGCTTTGGAGTCCTTCACAACTCCTTCTTGATAACGAGTTAAATCAAAATTTTCAGGACAATATGGCTGCAGCTTTAGCTTCTTTACCAAATTAAGAATTTTCATAGAGAATGTGGAAAGTGACATAGTAAGTATGCACAAGGTCAATGAGAACGGCGTACAGTGATAAACGTAGAGCAGCTGATCAGATAATCATTACGATACTATGCGTTATTGCCGCTTTTTCAGGTTTAAACGAAAATCTACCTAATCAAATTTTGAGTATAGGTGTCTTAGCTGCATTATCGATTTACTCCTTTTACCGAGAACTGAAATTCTTAGCGGCAAATGCAATCATTTTAGTCTTCGCGATAATTATTATTATTTAAATTTAACGAGCGTCCTAAACTCGCCTCATAACAGACGCTGGCTCAGCGACCTAATTCGCCCAAAATAAGACGCTGGTGAATACTACGAGGTGCGATAATTTTTGAAGAAACAACCTTCCTGCGCTGGCTTCGTTTGGTGAGATGCAAAATCTCGAGAAGATATTATTAAGTATGGTCAATTATTCTAATCGATCACGTCGTGTCTTAAGCGCTTTTTCGAGTGCAGCGGCCGCAGTTTCAGCATTCTTGACGAGAGCATCACTTTGAGTATCGACGCTCATCTCTAACGTGGAGCCAAATGTTCTAGTTTTGCAAAGCCCGGTTTGAACACATTGAGCTAGCATCATGTTGGCTTTCTGTAAGTTACCATAGGCAACATTATTCCAGTACAGCTCATCTGTGCATGAAGATTCGGGCAGGCCGTTTTTATTGATTGTTACATGCTTCGCGCGTAAAATGTGCATATTACTATTTAGCAGCAAGAGCGCCTTTTGAACCTCGGTGAAATCGGCGCAGACGCGACTTTGAGGTTGATCCTCGCAGCGCAAGTTTGCCAATTGAATTTGCGCCGTCAGCGTCGGCACAAGTTCAGACTGAATTTGTTGGGCATAAGTATCGATCCGCGCCTGGAGATCAGCTTGCAAACACCGTTCTGGAGTCGTAGAAAACGAAGATGTATTATTTGTAGCCTGAACATTTTCTATCTCGCCACACGCGGACAGGACAGCTCCAGCAGCGATTATGGCTAGGCTTAGATATCTTGCGCTAAGTTTGTCTCCCATCGGTACGCTATCCTTATAGACTTATTCTCATTGGCTGATACTAGAGATCGCTTCTTCAAGGCTAGATATGGCACCCTCAAAGTTCTGTTCAGAAGGAGCGCCTTCGTTCCCCTCTTTGACGATCGCCCGACAGGTCTGATCCTCCAGACAATTACTATATTCGCCAATCACGCCGTAGAGTCCAGCCTGCGCGCGGCGTCTGTTTGTCAAACATCACAGGCGCGCGCGATAGTTGAAC
>JBCBGR010000370.1:0-1626 GCA_038526555.1 Pseudomonadota bacterium | reverse complement strand
TATCTCGAATTGATTGAAGACCCCATTGACCGTGTTCTGATCAATGGTCAGTTCGACGGCCCGGGAAATCTGGATAATGCGACACGGTACGGCATAGAAGCGAATGCAACACTTCTGTTCGATACGCTTGGCCTACCGGGGTTGAGGGTTGAAGCCTCTGGAGAGATTGGTGACTCCGATATTGATGACCCGCTGACGGGTGAGTCTCGGCAGATCAATTTCAATATTGAATATGCCTACAATATCTTCGCGCGATATGACATCCCCGAGACGGATTACGCCGTTTACGGGCAAGTCGATAATGATGAATCCAGCCCCTTCTTCCGCCTCGATGATATTCGGACCGTCGATGTAAAGAAGCCCTTTCTTCAATTTGGCCTCATCCATAAAAACTTTTTCGGTATGCAACTTGAAATCCGGGGGACGAACCTTCTTGACAATACGGTGATTCAGCGACGGGACCGATTTCAGGGCCCTGATCTACGCCTCGGCGAACTTACCCGTATCGAGGAATTTAATCGCAAACGCGGGCGACGTCTGTCCATTATCTTGTCAGATACGTTCTAGACTTAATCGTTACGCAGCCTTGCGTAGATCAGATGATCCGACCATGCGCCATTGATGCGCAAGAAGCCTCGTGCTGTCCCTTCTAGCCGATATCCGTTTGTTTCCAGAACGCGAATAGAGGGCGCATTGTCGGGCTGCACAGCGGCCTCAACCCGGTGTAAGGCCAGCGTCTCAAAAGCGAAGTTTGTGAGCGCTTTGACAGCGGCGCGCGCATGACCCCGATTAGTTTGAGACCGGGAAACCCAGTAACCGAGCTTGGCAGATTGCGCGGCGCCTCGCTCCAAATGGGTTAGATTAACCGCCCCTATGAGATTTTCCGTCCCGGACTGAAGAATATGAAAAGGATAAGCGCGCTCCGACGCCACAAGCTTTTTGAACTTGGACAGACGTAAGCGATAGCTCGCCCGCGATAGATGCCCGTCCAGCCAATCCGGTTCCCAGGGCTGCAGATATTCGGCATCCTGACGCCTGATATCCGCCCATTGCTCATAGTCTGACCAGCGGGGGTGACGCAGTAAAAGCATGCCCCCTGCCCCGAGGGCCTGTATCTCTGTTGCGGTCGTTACGACGCGCCCCAGGCGGTAATTTACGACCATGACAAGCGTCCGGCGCGACGATGAAGGATGGTGTAAATAATCAGCAGAATAATCGCGAACGACCACCAGGTCAGCATGTAGCTGACATGATTGTTGGCAATATCAGGGCGACGAATGGGCAAAGCATTGGCGTCTGTCTCCGTTGGATCGAGTTCGATGTAAACATTGATGCCGCGGACCCATGCGCCGTCTGGATTCACCGAGAACCAGCGATTGAGCGCTGGATTATCATCGGCGACAAACCAATCCGCGAAACGGCCTTGCGGACGGATACGCCGCACATAGCCTGCGCGAGGTCCACTGACATTCGGAAGGCTAACATCGTCCTTGATCCGATCATCAAAGGTTTGGAAACCGACGAGCGCGCGCTCTCCTTCAAAAACGACCTGCCGAAAAGGTTGCCATTGAATCGAGCCAAGCGGCGCGTAAACATGCCAGGCTGGACCCACGGCTTCTCCGGATA
>JBCBGR010000369.1:0-1675 GCA_038526555.1 Pseudomonadota bacterium | reverse complement strand
TGAAACGGTAGGTTTTAGGCGCCGCAAGGTAAACCGCCATGTCGCTTTTCGCTAGTCTTGCTAATGCACGGTCCGGATTATCCGCCACAGCCATCCGGTCACAGGTTGCATCAGCAAACATCGCCAATGTCTCCACGCCGGGCTATGTCCGGCGTGACGCCAATCTGTCTCAATCAGGGCAGAGTGGTGTTACCATTTCAAACATTGAGCGCGTTCAGGATGAACTTCTGGTTCAATCCCGGCGCGATGCCTTGTCCCAGAGCTCGGGCTCAGGCGTGATTGAAACGGCGCTGGACCGTGCCCTAACGGCCTTTGGTGAACCCGGTAGCACAACGGGTATTTTCGGCACGCTCACGCAATTTGAGGCCGACCTTCAGACTTTACGCGCCACGCCAGAATCGGCGGCGGCCCAAAGCATCACAGTCGACTCGCTCAAGGAAATGACAGGAGCGCTCACACGCGCCGCTCAAGACTTGCAAAACGAACGTACGACGGCGGACGCCCAACTCGCGACGGATATCGAACAAGTCAATGAATTCGCTGAAGACCTGTTCGAAATTAATGGCTTCATCAAGAAAACACAGGCCGCAGGGGGAGATACGGCTCCGCTCCTCGATCAGCGTGATACGATCATCGATGAAATTTCGACCCGCCTTGCCGTTCATGTGGATTATTCTTTTGATGGCTCCGTTCAGGTGCGCACAACAACAGGTCTGAGCCTTGTCGGACCCACGGTAAACAGGATTGAATTTGAACCTGCTTTCCGAATTGGGTCACAAGACACCACAACAACGAATGGCGGACGCCTCTCCATTCCAACAATTAGCGGGCATCCTATTGCCCCCGGGTCAGGCCCGCATGCTGTGAATGAAGGTCGGATTGCAGGCTATATTGAGCTACGCGACTCACTGCTCCCTGAACAAGCCGCGGCGCTGGACGACTTTGCCTATGATCTGGCGGATGCATTTACGTCGATCGGTGAACCGATCCTGCTTGATAATGGGAATCCCATTGATCCGCTGAATAAGACGGGCATCTCTGAGCGTCTGGTTGTCAATGCGCTGCTCGACCCGGCACGCGGCGGCGAACCGCGACGTTTACGCGATGGCTTAGCGTCAACAGGGCCTGGGGCACTCGCCAATGATGTCCTTCTGACGCAAATGACTGAAACGCTGGCCCCTTTTGCAGACCAACTCGGCGATGTGATCAGTGATGCGTCTGCGGCTGTCTTCCGCGCGCAGCGGATCCATTCCGGCAATGTCGCGCGGGAAATCACACTGACAGAGGCTACCTCGCAACTGAGCGGTGTTGATCTCGACTTCGAGCTACAAACACTGCTGGCCATTGAACAGGCTTACGCCGCGAATGCGCAGGTTATTCAGACTGTCAGTGACATGTTCGATATTCTGGCGAGGTTATAATCATGCGCTTCGCTCTGACACCGGATCTCTTATTTAACACCCGCCAAGCTCGGCAGAATGCGGAGCTCCGCAACCGGCTCGAAGATGTGGGCCAGGAAACGATTTCCGGTCGCCGAACAGATGTGGTCCGGGCGACTAATGGTCGAGTGGGCGACGCGTTCCTCATCCAGAAAGCCTCTCTCGATATTACGCGACAGCAGGATATGGCGGCTCTGGCCAAAGCGCGACTGAGTGGTGCGGCCGGATCTGTATCG
>JBCBGR010000368.1:0-1828 GCA_038526555.1 Pseudomonadota bacterium | reverse complement strand
CGAGACGGCTGAAATGCCGTCTCGCCGCCAATCAGCGCGCATCCCGCTTGGCGACAGCCCTCTGCAATCCCGGACACAACAGACGCGGCGCTGTCCACATCCAGTCGACCCGTGGCGAAATAATCGAGGAAGAAGAGCGGTTCTGCGCCTTGGGCCAGCACGTCATTCACACACATAGCCACAAGGTCGATCCCGACTGTGTCGAGCTTCCCGGTCTCAATCGCGACTTTTAATTTGGTGCCGACGCCGTCTGTCCCAGACACAAGAATTGGGTCTGAATAGCCAATGGCTTTCAGATCGAATGCCCCGCCAAAGCCCCCGATTGTGCCGTCAGCACCAGGGCGTCGCGTGGACCGGACCATCGGTTTGATCCGGTCGACCAGCGCGTCGCCCGCATCAATATCAACGCCCGCATCCTTGTAAGACAGAGAGGAAGGTTTATCCGTCATGGCTTCTGGTCATCACTTTTGAAGAACTTATCCCAATGCGCGGCCTGTGTGCTAAATTTGCCATAATCGCAAGGGATGGGGACTTCATGATCCCTTGGCTTTTCCACACGATAAACCCTGCTATAGCATGCGGCATGATCAGATTGCTTAAATGGTTCATCCTGTCTGCTTGCCTTTTCGCTTGGCCCGCCTTGGCGGCGGATCCTTTTACAGTAGCTAAAGTCTCTGTTGATGCACGGGGAGAGACAGCAATTGCCGCGCAGACCCGCGCGATCGGGGATGGTCAGCTAGCCGCCGCGCAGGTGCTTCTCAACCGTCTGACCCTCGATAATGAGCGCGCGGAACGCGGTCTGCCTGCATTGACCATTGAAACGGTTGGGCCGCTCATCCGGGGACTGTCGATTGATAATGAACGTCGCTCGGCAACGCGTTACCTCGGTGACGTAACCGTTGCGTTTAACCCGTCCGCGGTTCAGCAATTGATGCGGGCATACGGCCTCACAATGGTGACCAGCCAATCGCGGGAGCGCTTGTTTGTGCCTATCGGTTTTACGTCAGACAGCCCGCTGGTCGAAGAGATGTTTTCCAACCGATACGCACACGCCCTGACACCGATGCGCGTGCCGAATATTGACGATATTGGTCGGCTCTTTCAGGAACCGAATATCGCGCAGCTAGATGGGCTCGCCGCGCGCTATAATGTGGAGCAATTGCTCATTATTCGTCGGATTGGGAATGGCCTGAGCGCGGTCGATTATGCGGTCGATACGGGCGAAACGCGTCAATTGAATGCGTTCAACCTCGAAGGGCTGATTGCGCAAATGGAAGCCGACTGGAAAACTACATCCGCGACCCCCAGCGAGGCGACGATCACAACAACTGTGTCCGTTCTCTATGGCTCACTGGCGGAGTGGCAGCGCCTGCAGAATACGATCAATAATAGCGCACAAATTCAGGATGCGCGTTTGGACGCCCTATCGAAAGACGGCGCACTGATGACTATCCGTTACGGCGATCTGGACCGGCTCATGGCGGAAATGGCGCAGAAAGGCGTTCGTATTTTTGAAGACCCCAATATCGGTCTGGTCATCCGCCGATAGGACCTAGCTGAGTCTCACTCTAGCCGCTGAGATAACGCGCGTGACGCCCACCTCACAAATCCCTCTGGACCTGACGCCAGATCCCGACTTTACGTTCGAGCGCTTCATCGAAGCGCCGAGTAATGCCGGGGCCTTAGCGGTCGTCCGCACTTGGCCCGCTTGGCCAGCACCTGCGATTTTGCTGCTGGGACCGGAGGGCACGGGGAAAACGCATTTGGGGGAAGCTTGGCTGAAACAGTCACATGGCGTGTTCCTCGTCCGACTCCGTATGCGCATTGT
>JBCBGR010000367.1:0-1828 GCA_038526555.1 Pseudomonadota bacterium | reverse complement strand
GCCATACCATCCTATGGTATGGCTTCCAGATCGCCTGTCGCCGGATTAATAGCCGCGCCATTGAGCGCATTCAGACCAACATAACGGCCCAGACCTTCGCCCGCGATCGCATTAAAGCGGATATCATCGCGTTCGCCAACTTTGATGCGGCCAGACGCGCTGACGCCAAAGCCAAAGGTGCTTTCATCAATACCGCCCATTTCGAGGCGAAGCTGACGACCAATCCCGGCCAGTGAGACACTCCCGAAATCGCCTTTCATATTGTAGCGGGCGACCACGTCTGGAATGAAGTTGGAGTCGGCTTCGATGCGTCCCGCACCCGCCGCAGGCGTTACAGTGGCGTCACCCGCTTCCAGAGCGAATTGGAAATTCCCATTCGTGTAGCGAATCTGCGGTTGCCGGATAAAGGTCATACCATCAGACAGAACCAGAAAGCTCGCGCTTTCCGGAATGGCGGATGTGTCTTGGAAGGTGGACCATTCCTGACCGATTCGCCAGCCTTTATAGTCCAGATAAGCGCGGCGTAGGCGGGGCGAGAAGGAGTTTGAGACGCGCTCATTCCCTTGCAGAGACCCAAGGAAGTCCATTTCCACATGAGCCGTCGCCTTATTTCCGTCGACATTGCGTTCTGCGCTGAAGGATAAGCGTGTGGCTTGTGCGGTTAGGTCCGTCGCCGTCGAGCTATCGCCCCCGATCGGTGTGACGCTGGGAATATAGAAATCACGAGCAATCGAACTCGACCCAACCGCACCATCAGAGAAGTGCGTGACATGTGCGTCCATGTCGACAAAGCCACCAATCCGGAACGTTGTATCCCCTAACGTGAAACCGTCACTTTTCGGCGTTGTCTGGCTGCCCTTATCAACGGAGAGCTGAACATTCGCCATATCTTCGATCAGGACAGGCATTTGGTTGGCGAGCTCTTGGACGTCTTCCAGCTCAGATTTTACATCGGCGAGCAGAGCCTCCAATTGTGCGATCCGGGCCTCCAGATCAGCTGTGCTCGATTGCGCAAAGCTTGGCGCAGCCGCGCCCATCATTGTGACAGTAAGAAGGGCGGTGCCCATGTGACGAAAGTTAGGCATTGATCTCCCCAAAAATGCTGTGTCGCCAAGATTTTTTCCGGGTATCCGGAGCGGCGATCGATAAGAGAGTTGTGCCGTTAAAGGGGGGGCTGCTTCTATTAGCCATTGGTGCTACGACTTTCGTCGCATAAGAGGGGATAAACGGGGACAAAAACAAGATGATACAAGACGCTACAAATAAGGGCATGACACTGCTCGTCATTGATGATCACCCGCTGGTGCGAGATGCGCTCTGTGCGAATTTGCGAAAAGCCGGTGTTTCAGAGGAGTCCGTGATTGCCGCATCAAGCCTGTCTGAAGGTCTGCCCCTGATCGCTGAACAATCACCTGATCTGGTCTTGCTCGATCTGGAACTGGGTGATGCGAGTGGTCTTGAAGGGCTCGCGAAGCTTCAGTCTCTGACACCTAATCTCCCCATCATGATCGTCTCTGGACATGATGATCGCTCGCTGATTGGTCGGGCCAAGGCGCTCGGGGCTAAGGGCTTTATTACCAAAAGCGAGCCGGGTGAGGTGATCGCGAAGGCTGTTGATACGATCCTGGCAGGCGGCGAGGCCTTTCCGGAACAGGCGGAAGGTGGCGAAGACGATAGCGCCGTTCAGCGCCTGACGAGCCTGACGCCTGCTCAGCGTCGCGTCACGGATTATCTCTCGGAAGGCTTACTCAACGAGCAGCGCTTGCGTGCGATTATTGACGCCCAGCTTTCGGAAAATGGCTGTCATATGCGCTTTCACTGTCGCCTC
>JBCBGR010000366.1:0-1841 GCA_038526555.1 Pseudomonadota bacterium | reverse complement strand
ATCAACGCCTACCCGCCGACAGACGCGGATACGCTGAATGAGCTTCTACGCACACCGCCTGATCCGGTGGCGATTGCGGCTCTGGCAACGTCTGATCAGTGCGCCGCAGAAATCTACGCGGTGAGTGCAAGGGTCGCTGATGGCACGATTCCCGCAGATAGAGACTATTTGGATCGACTTGCCATGGCTTTGAAACTCGACCCTGAGTCGGCAGCTCTGATCGAAACGGAAGTGAGGACTGGATAATGCGTGTCTTTTTGATTGGCCTGATGGCTTTACTCGCCGCTTCACTCACATCTTGCGTGGGGCCCTATTATGGGGGCTACGGTCCGGGGCAACCGCCAGCACCGCAGCCTGCGCCTCCTTACGGCCAGCCGCCTATGACCCCACTTCCGCCGGGACCACCGACACAGCCGGGTGACCGTATTTGCGGCGGGTTGACCGGGGCCACATGCGGCTTTGCAAACGAATTCTGCTTCCTCACGGTTAATGCCCAATGTGGAGCCGCAGATCAGACGGGTGTGTGTCGTCCGAGACCTGAAGTCTGCACCCAGGAATTCGCGCCTGTTTGTGGCTGTGATGGGCAAACTTACAGCAACGAATGCACAGCCAACGGGAATGGCGTCTCAGCTGCCTATCGCGGCGAATGTCGGAATACGACACCTCCGACCAACCCCGGTGGACCCATTTGCCCTCAGATTTACCAGCCTGTCTGCGGCGTTGATGGCCGAACTTACAGCAATGCCTGCTTTGCTGGGTCAGTCGGGATTGCCTATCAGGGCGAGTGCCGGAACCGCTAAAAGTCTATGTTTCATCGTTTTTTCAGTGAGTTACGACGGGCCTCTATCCCGGTCTCAATCCGCGAATATCTGACTCTCTTGAAGGGCATCGATAAGGGCGTGGCTGAGCAATCGATGGACGGTTTCTATCACCTGTCGCGAACAGCGCTCGTTAAAGACGAGCGCGATCTCGACAAGTTTGACCAAGTCTTCGGGCACGTCTTTCGTGGCGTCGATTATCTCGGCGATATCTTCGGACAAGACGAGCATACGATCCCCGAAGATTGGCTGCGGAAAATGGCCGAGCTTCACCTGTCTCCGGAAGAGATGGCGGAGATCGAAGCGCTCGGTGATTTTGACAAGATCATGGAAGCACTCAAAGAGCGCCTTGAAAACCAGGACAAACGCCACGAAGGCGGCAATCGGAATATCGGGACAGCCGGGAAATCACCCTTCGGCGCTTATGGCTACAATCCGGAAGGCGTCCGCATAGGCCAAAAAGAAGGTCGGCACGGCAAGGCCGTCAAAGTCTGGGACAAACGCCAGTTCAAGAACCTTGATGGGGACCGCGAAATCGGCACCCGCAACATCAAGGTTGCACTAAGGCGCTTACGGAAGTTTGCCCGCGAAGGCGCTGCGGAAGAATTAGATCTACCCGGCACAATTCGTGGGACCGCGCGGCAAGGCTGGCTTGATATCAGGATGCGCCCTGAACGGCGTAACGCCGTCAAGGTGCTCGCCTTTTTCGATATTGGTGGATCCATGGATGCGCATGTGAAACAGGTTGAAGACCTGTTCAGCGCCGCGAAATCCGAGTTCAAACGCCTTGAGTATTTTTACTTCCACAACATGCTTTATGAGCAGGTCTGGAAGGATAATCGCCGCCGTATGAGCGAGGTCACGCCGACCTGGGACATCTTGCACAAATTCCCAAGCGACCACCGCGTTGTGATTGTTGGAGACGCCGCGATGAGCCCCTATGAAGTGGCGATGCGCGGTGGCTCTGTAGAGCATTGGAATGAAGAACCCGGCGCTGTCTGGCTGAAACGTGTCACGGACATC
>JBCBGR010000365.1:0-1847 GCA_038526555.1 Pseudomonadota bacterium | reverse complement strand
GAATCTGGCCCGGATACAGGGATCTTCTGGGCGCATATCCCGACAGAGACTGATCAACCAACCGCGAATAATGGTCAGGTGGCGATCGAAGCTGGCAAAGAGGTCTACGCCGAGTTTGAAGATAATCGCCGAGCCGTAATTTCGGCAACAAACACAGTTCAGGTCCTCCCCGAAAATCGTATCTTTGACTCGCTGAGCGGCGCGCCTATTGATGGCGCTACCATCCGGATCGTGAATGCAGCTTCAGGCACGCTCGCTGCGGTGCTGGGTCGCGATGAAGTCTCAGCTTATCCAAACCCCCTAATGAGTGGCCAGTCCGAAGCGGACGCCATGGGACAGACATACCCGGTTGGCACGGGTGGTTTCATCGTCCCCTATCTTCCACCCGGTCAATACCGGATCGAAGTGGACGCTCCGCCGGGTTACAGCTTCAGCTCTCTGATGTCAGAAACGATGATCCAGTCTGTCCTTGGGCAGAATTTTGCGGTTTCGGAAGCCTCTTACGGAGACGTGTTTGACGTTCAGGATGGCGGCCCATTGCGTGTTGATATCCCACTGGACCCACAAACTGACTTCAGCTTGGAGTTTGTCGCGGATCGCCTGGCCGCTGATGTCGGCGATGCGGTCGTCTTCACCGCCTCTATCAACAATCTCGGAACACTCAGCATTCCAGCTCTCTTGGAGACAGCTCTGCCCGCAGGCTTCCGTTTGATTGAAGGGTCTCTGCAATTTGATGATGTGCCATCTGCCGACCTTCTGATCGACAGCAGTGGCGGTCGTCTGACAACCGATTTGGGATTGGTCGCGCCGGGTGCACAGATGACGATCTCATTTGCCGCAAAAGTCGGACCGAATGCCAAGCTCGGCGAAACGCGGGCGAGTGCTTTGCTGCGCTCCGGTGGCGGGCAAAGCCTGTCCAATCGCGCCTATGCACCCATTAATCTGCGAGAAGATCTCTTCCGCTCGACAGCGACCATCATTGGCCGCGTCGCGGAAAATGCCTGTAACCCTTACGCGCCTTGGGCGCGCACAACGACACGAGGTCAAGGCGTGGCGGGTGTTCGCCTCTATCTGGAAACGGGCGCTTATGTGGTCAGTGACCAAGATGGTCAGTTCAACTTCCAAGGTGTCACTCCGGGGACTCACGTGGTTCAAGTGGACCGCCAGACTTTGCCGGCCGGCTATGATCTGGTGTCCTGTCTGGAAAACACGCGGTTCGCCGGAAGGGCGAACTCACAATTTGTCGATGTCAAAGGTGGCGGCTTGTGGCGTGCCAACTTCTTCCTGCAAAAGCGCTGGGATGCTAAACTTGCGGAAGTTGATACGGAATCTGAAACCCGTCTGTCAGACGAAGCGCGTTTCGATAATGTCTGGCTGGCGCGGCAGAATGATCAACCTGCTTGGGTCTACCCCGATGCCGCCCTGACGCCGTCCCGTCCGTCGCTCAACATTGGGATCAAGCATCCTGTCGGCGCGCGGGTCAACCTGTCGGTCAATGGCCGTCCTGTGAATCCCAGCAATTTGGTTGCGCGCGATACGGACGTTCTACGCCGCGTCATGATCAGCCGCTTTAAAGGTGTTGATATTCTGCCAGGTGACAACCGCGTTGTGGCAGTCGTTATGGACGGTCAAGGCACTACGATTGCGACCCTGACCCAGACGATTGCCTATGTGGACGAAATTGCCCGCGCCCGTGCTGTGCCGGACGCCTCAACGCTGATGGCCGACGGACGGACTGCGCCTGTCCTCGCGCTGCGCCTGGAAGACGCTGCTGGGCGCGGCGTGCATGCCGGTCGCGAAGCCAAAGTCCGTATTCCCGCCCCTTACCAGCTGCAATCCGCGGCACG
>JBCBGR010000364.1:0-1916 GCA_038526555.1 Pseudomonadota bacterium | reverse complement strand
GGCGGAGAAAAGCCAACCGCAATCGGGGTTCCAGTGCTGCGGCAGATCAGAGACAGGGCGGAAGCCCTCCCAGATCAAACGGGAGTCGTCTCCGGGAAGAATACCGCTCCAATCGGGTCCTTCGATCCGGTTAGGGATCCGCCCATTATAGATGGTTCCAATATTTCCATCGCGATCGCCGTAGACGATGTTAAACGACAGAACACCATTAATATTCAGAGCGTTACGCCACATTTCTAAGTTTTGCGCTCTCCCCATGCGGTACCATTGTTCGACGGCCGCGGTCTCGCCGAGACCAGCAAATCGCAGTGCAAAGTGACCATTCGGTGTGGAGAGAACGGGGCCGTGATCAGACCAGAGCGCGTCGCGTTTCACAGGCAAAGAGAAAGGCCCCCACAGCTTCACACGGAACCGCGATTCCCCACGATCAAAGTCCTTCCATTCGCCGTCCAGCTGATATTGTTGCGGGTCTTTTTCGTCATCGACGACCAGCTTGTAGATGTCGACAAGATCGGGACGATTGACCGTATGCGTCCACGCTGTGTTCGGCGTAATGCCCTGCGGAATGACGGGCGTTCCTGGGAATGTTCCGCCGAAAATGTTGAGCCCTTCTTCGCTGACCAGATGGATTTCATACCAGGCATAACGCCCGTTCATCGGCTGGTGCGAATTGACGATCAGACGCGTGTGCCCATCCTCTGATCGGGAGGGCGCGACCGCAAAACCATTCGACCCGACAACGGCGTGCGGCAGTTCCAATGAAGATGTCTGCTGCCAAGGCGAAACTTGCGGCGCATCCGTCTCACTGAACAAAGGCTCTAAGTAGCCATCCAGACGATAGAAGAAGGGTGTCAGCCACATCACGGCGGCGTGGATATCGTCTTCAGTCACAGGCAACAGGCCGGGCGTGACGCGCTCCGGATGCTCTGCACCAAACAGGTTGAGGCCCGCGACATAGGCTTGGATAATCGCGCGGACATCCTCAGGCACGCCGAGATCGCCTTGGGCAACAACCTGCTCAACGCGGAAAAGATCATAGAGATAATCTGCTGGCGCTTCGACCTGTCCGCGATATTGCGCAGCCATGCCGCGCCCCGCCATCAGCGTTTCTTCCATGATCTCCCACGCATCCTCAGCATGGGCATAGGCAAAGCCAAAATGGGCGTCGGCGTCGGTCTTTCCAAACACATGTGGCACTCCGTAATCATCACGGATGATGCGAGCATCATACTGCTTAGCGACCTCTCGCGCGGCTTCTGCATCGAAAGTTCGGCCCTCAGGCGTCCAAAGGTAGGCGGCAGCGCCCATCAGCGCGATTAGAATGACGATAAGGAGGCCAAGAATAATCTTTTTCATGAGGGCTTACCTTGCGCGAAAGCCCACAAACGGCAAGACAGCATTTGAATGGGTGGGCGGAACATCATAAGTGCGTTTTCAAGGAGCTTTTCATGAGTGACTCGCCGCGCAAAACCTCTGGCTCAATTCAGGATCTGCTAGCGCAGCTTCTGGGCGGCGACGCGTCATCCTTGACAGACCTTAAAGGTGAGCTGACAGACACCGCCAAACGCCTCGGTCAGCAAGGTGAAGACTTCCTGATCGACAAATTGGATATGGATGACTCAGCCGCCAACCGCGCCAAAATCCGCCAGAACGCTAAATATGCAGGGATTGCTGGTGGAGTTGCCCTCCTGCTCAATTCACGCTCAACCCTCAAGCTCGCGACTTTAGGCAGCCTCGCAGCCCTGGGAGCGATCGCCTACAAAGGCCATAAGCGCGGGAAGATGCCGACGGATTTCAAAGACGCCATTGGGCTCCTGAAGGGCGACGATGCTGAGAGCCGCGCCGACCGACTACTCCGCGCCATGATCGCCGCAGCAAAAGCCGACGGGATCGTGACCGATGAAGAGAAGGCCATC
>JBCBGR010000363.1:0-2002 GCA_038526555.1 Pseudomonadota bacterium | reverse complement strand
TCCATACGCCGCCTTCGCCAAGTCGCACCCATGACGTCAGGCCCGATCCTCCATTTAGACAATGTCTCAAAATCCTTCGGGGGCGTGCCTGCCGTGACGGATGTCAGTATGTCTGTCAGTCGTGGTGAAATTGTCGGCTTTTTAGGCCCGAATGGGGCGGGGAAAACGACCAGCTTGCGCATGGCGCTGGGCTACGTCAAACCGGATCAGGGTGAAGTGCGTCTGTTCGGCGGTATGCCAGGTGAAGCCGCCTTTGGACGCGTCGGTTTCCTGCCGGAAGAACGGGGTCTCTACAAGAAGCAGACGGCCCGCGAAGCCATCGCGCATATGGCGCGTCTGAATGGGATGAAGCGCGCCGAGGCCTTTAAGACGGCGGATGATTTACTGGACCGCTACGGGTTGGGCGAGGCGAAACGCAAAAAAAATAAGGACATGTCCAAGGGCATGGCGCAGAAGGTCCAGTTGCTCTCAGCGATTGCCCATGACCCGGAATTCTACATTCTGGATGAGCCGTTTTCAGGCCTCGACCCGGTCAATCAGCAAGTGCTCGAATCCATGGTGCGTGAGATCGCATTGCGCGGTCGGACCATCCTGTTTTCAACACACGTCATGGAGCATGCGGAACGCCTATGCGATCGGATTATTCTGATGAGCCGGGGCGGGAAGGTGTTTGACGGCACAGTTGAAGCGGCGCTGGATCATGCCCCGCGTCGGGTGATTATCGCGTCAGAAAATACAGGTCTGACCGATGCGGTGACGCCGTTTTCCGACGAAGTGGTTCGGCGGGACGACGGGTCTCTGGATATTCTGCTCAAGCGCGAAGCACAAACGCCGGACCTTTTGGAACGCTGCGTTGAAGGCAAGGTTCGCCTGACCCGGTTCGAGCCCATCCGTGCAAGCCTGCATGAGGCCTTTGTCGCGCTCGTCGGTGAGGATGTCCGTGCCGATCTGGAAGCGGACGCCGCCGCTGATCGGGCGGCTCTGGAGGAGGTGGCCTAATGTCAACGATACAAGGTTTGCCCAAATGGAACCGCATCTGGCTGATCGCGATGCGAGACTTCATGGGCTATGTGAAGACGTGGGGTTTCTGGCTGTCCTTCATCTTCCCCGTGATTGGTCTGGGCTTCGGCGTGCTGATGGGACGCGCGGGTATTGATTTGAATCCGCCCCGCTATGAGGTGGTGTTGGATCAAACAGATTTTCATGGTGACGCGATCCTTGAATTTTACGCAGAAGAGCAGGCCAATATCAAAGCGGGAGCTGTCAAAGCGCTCGCGACGCTTCTGCCAGAAGCTGAACGAGACGCGTTTCGAGAGCGTGTTGACTCAAACGGGGCAGAAGCCGGACTGGCGGAACTCAGCGAGCGCTACCCGGCGGCGGCGGATAGTCTCGAACTGCCTGAACCCTCTATGATTTTTGTCGATGCGCCTGCGAACTCACTGTCAGATCTGGCAACTTGGCTCGATGGCGACCAGATGCTGCAAATTGATGGAGAGGCTCAGAAGCTTAACGGTGTCATTGTCATCCGCGGCACCAAAGATGCGCCAGAGCCGCAATATTGGTCTCGCAACTTTAACAACGCGCCGGCTGAACGGCTCCTTAATCGCTATTTCCGTGAAAAAGCCAAAAGAACCTACCTCGAGAGCGGTGGGCTGACATCTGAAGGCTATAATGAAGCCCTGAGAGGCCGCACGGATGTCTCGGTATTTGATCCAACAGAATTGTCGAGTACCACAGAGGGTGATGTGGAGTCTGTGTCCTTCTGGGATCGTTTACCCTTTATGGCTGGAATTGGTTTGGCCGTTTTTCTTCTGATGACCATCTTTGCGGGCGCGTTTACGCTCCTCACCTCAATGATTGAGGAGAAGATGAATAAGCTGCTAGAGATGATGCTGGCCTCGACACGTTTTTCAGAAATCATGTTGGGTAAAATGCTCGGCGCAGCGCTACTCACGCTGGCCTCGCTGCTGCCTTATATCCTGTTGTTCATCGGAGGCGTGAT
>JBCBGR010000362.1:0-2007 GCA_038526555.1 Pseudomonadota bacterium | reverse complement strand
AGAAGATCAGCGCCAGGGTCTGGCCGACTATTTCAACCCCTCCATTCCGATTGCGGCCGTCTCTGGGGGTGGTCCCGACGGCCTATTTGGCGAAGAAGTCAATGAAGGCCCGGCGCTCTCTATGATCAACCAGCCGGATTCAACCAATGATGCCGAGGTCGGCCAGCCGACTGACATGGCGCTACAGCAAGCCATGGAAGAAGCTTTAATCGGAGAAGCCGGAGAGCTGAATGATCATATTCGTGTGCGCGTGACGCCAGAAGGTCTTGTTGTTGAATTGACAGATCGCGACTCCAGCCCCCTCTTTGCCTCTGGGAGCGCAGAACCCTCGCCCGTTCTTTTAAAGTTGACCAAAGCGGTCGCCATGGCGCTTGAAGAAGTGTCGAATAGCATCAAAATTGCGGGCCATACGGATGCCAAGCCTTTCTCAACCGAAGGCGGTTACAGCAACTGGGAACTCTCCAGCGAACGCGCCAACATGGCGCGACGCCTGATCATGAATGGTGGGCTACCCGAAGACCGGATCCGCGAAGTGTCTGGCAAAGCCGCGACTGTGCCACTCATTACAGAGGACCCGATGGATTCACGCAATCGACGTATTTCCATCACGCTACTCACAAAGTAGAAGCGGACATTGGCGCGGTATTTTTACCGCTCATTCACCTTATACCTTTTCTTAAGATAGCGCCCTTAATCCTGATCTTGGTTCCGTAGAACCCCGAGTCCGGCATGTTGTCGGGATCGGCTTCAAGGATTGAAACGATGACTATCTCCTCTTCGCTCAATGCGGGCGTTATGGGCTTGAGCGTCAATGCGACTCGCTTGGCCACCATTTCAGACAATATCGCGAACTCTGCCACCTATGGCTATAAACGGGCTGACGTCGACTTCAGCTCGCTGGTCATTAATCAGCGTCCCAGCGTTTACTCCGCCGGGGGCGTGAGAGGCACAGCCATCCGCAATGTCTCTGATCCAGGTTCACTCATCTCAACCGGACGGGCGACTGATCTCGCTGTCAACGGAACAGGGATGCTTCCTGTGACGACGCTCAACGGTTTAACCCAACCGGCCGCCGAGCGAGATTTTGAGATGCTCCCAACGGGCAGTTTCTCACCCGATGCAGACGGCATCATGCGAACAGATAGTGGTTTAGTTCTTCTCGGTTGGCCTGTTGACGCGGATGGGGACGCAATCGTCGCCAGCCGAGGCACGACAACAGGGTTGGAACCCGTCAACATTAATAATGGTGTTTACAGTGCGGAGGTCACAACGCGAATTGCGATGGGTGTGAATTTGCCCGGAGATCCAAGCCAACTTCCCGCTAGCAATACACTCGAATTCCCCATAGAATATTATGATGAAATTGGGCTCCCGCAATCGCTGGATGTGAGTTTTGTCCGGAATGCAGGCGGTGATTGGACTGCGACGATCAACGATAATTCTACGGGTGCGGCGGTTCAAGCTCTGTCCTTTGGGCTGACCTTTAATAGCGATGGGACAGTAGACACAGTTACACCCGGGGGAGGTGCCGCTTACGATCCGCTAGAAGGCACAATCAATATGACCTTGCCCAGCGGACCCGTGGAACTCTTTGTTGGTCGACCCGATACGACCCAAGGACTCGCTCAAGTGGGCCTCGCATTCCAGACGCAGAATGTCGACGTGAATGGTTCCCCGGCCGGTGAACTTCAGAGCATTGAGATTAGCGCTGATGGCTCTTTGGAAGCGATTTACAATAGTGGTGCGCGGCGGACGCTCTTTAAGATTCCCGTGGCTGTGGTTTCAAACCCGAATGGCCTGCTGGCCGTTGATAACCAGTCTTTCCAGGTTACACGCGAGAGCGGTGGGATTTATCTGTGGGATGCAGGATCAGGCCCAGCCGGTGACGTTGTCGGTTACGCCCTGATGGAATCGAACACAGATATCGCCACAGAGCTGACCAATCTGATCGAGACGCAACGAGCCTATTCTTCGAATGCGAAGATCGTCCAGACCGTTGACGAAATG
>JBCBGR010000361.1:0-2012 GCA_038526555.1 Pseudomonadota bacterium | reverse complement strand
TGCTCTCTTCCATGATTGCACATGATGGGGCCGAAGCCGCCGAAAGCTGGGCGCAAGGCATTGTCGATAACTTCGCGCGTCGCCCGCAAAGCAATGATACGGGCCAGATTGAAGCCGTGGCTTCCGGCGAGTGCGGTGTCTCTGTTGTAAACACCTATTATCTGGCGCGGTTTGCGCGCTCCGATGATCCGCAACGCCAAGCGATTTACGAGTCTCTTGGCATTATTTTCCCAGACCAAGACGGTCGCGGCACGCACGTCAATATTAGCGGGGCAGCCCTCGCCAAGGATGCGCCCAATCGCGAGAACGCCATTCTTTTTCTGGAATATCTAACAAGCCCATCCGCGCAGGCCTATTTCGCCAATGGCAATAATGAGTATCCCGTCACAGCCGATGCGCCAGAGAGTTCAGCGGTCGCGACCTTGGGCACATTCACCGAAGATGATCTCAGCGTCTCGACCTTTGGCCCGAACCAAGCGACCGCCATTGAGATTTTCGATCGCGTGGGTTGGCAGTAGCGGCTGTTTACGACGACCAGAGCCTGAGAAGGTTCGCAATATTGCGACTTAACACCATCATTTCTGGGCTCTGAGGATCATAAGTCTGGCTGAGCGAGCTGCGCAAATTTTCCAGATCAAAGAGAACTTCGCGCTCACTGTCATGTCTCACATGGCTTTCGATCCAGCCCACACAGACCAGCCGTGACCCCCCGGTCACGGGCTTGACCGCATGAAGAAAACGGGACGGATAAAGGACCAACGTCCCGGCTTGGGCTTTGATCGTTTTTGTCTCGCCTGACATCTCAATGCTGAGCTCCCCGCCGTCATAGTCAGACGGGTCGCTCAGAAAGAGTGTGTAAGACAAATCTGTTCTCAGCCGGGCCTCTCCGATACCCATGAACGGATTGTCGACGTGCAACCCATAATGCCCGCCCGCCTGTGTTCGGCTGATCAGAATCTTTGAAAACCGTGCGGGTTGTGCTGCGGCTTTCAAGACGGGATGCGTTTGGATCCTTTGGGTCAGTTGATCGCGAATGCGCACACCCGTACGATTTGTCAGATCAGCTTGTTGGTTAGACTTCACACGCGCCGCCGTTTGACCCGCCGTCTTCGTACCGTCTTCCCAGCGCACGGATCTCAGGTCCGATCGAATAGCGTCTAGCGGTTCATCATTGAGAACATTTTCGATTGTTAAAAACATGCGCGATCATACTTGAGAACGATTTGCAAATGCGTCATAGGGTTAGGCATATGGCTTTTCGCCTCATGCTGGCAAGACAGGATTGATCATGGCCTCAAACATTAAAACATGGACCCGGCTGGGCCTTGGCACAGCCGTGAGCCTCGGCGCGTTAAGCGCCGGATGTGCTCCAGTTGAGAATGGGACAGCACCTGACGCGGCTGAGGCGCCCGTTGCGGCGGTCCCCGTGGGTGTTGGTGGCGAAGCGGGCGAAACCGGAGAAGGCGAAGGCGGTGTGGCCATCGAGCAGGCTGCCACAAATCCAGTCATCTTTCTGTCGGCGCTTGCGATTACGGAAGCCCATATTATCGCAGCGCGCGATGCGCATGCAGCTGGCGAGACAGATGCTGCAGCCGAGATGTTCGCTCATCCCGTCTCAGAGGTTCTGGCCGATATTGAACCCATCTTCCAGGCCCGCGGTGTTGCGGACTTCAACGATCTCCTTCTCAATGCGTCGTCCGCAGTGTTCGACGGTGAAACGTCAGAGCAGATTGCAGCGCGCAGTGATGAGATCATCGCCGCCCTGCGCGCAGCGGCTGAAAAAGCGCCAGATGATGGCCGGAGCATGGCTGCTGTTCAGGCGGGTGTCGTCGCCGACCAGATTGACCGCGCCGCCGACATGTACGGCATCGCGCAAGAGGAAGGGCAGTATGAGCCCTATCTGGATGGCTATGGTTTCTACGAGGCTGCGCGGTCAATTTATGAGATGAATAAGCCAGCCATGCTCCGGCCATCATCTGGCGCTTTTTCAGCCGCTGCGCGCAGGGCGGCGA
>JBCBGR010000360.1:0-2031 GCA_038526555.1 Pseudomonadota bacterium | reverse complement strand
CACCCGCCCACATGCTCACCATTGATGAAGATCTGCGGGAACGTATTTCGACCAAAGGCGCGCTGGTTCATCTCGGCGCGTTTCTCTTTATTGCCGGACGCGGGGATATCGATGATGTCGACCCGAATACAATAGGGGCAGAAGACTTTGGTATACATTTCGACTTTGGCCGACATGGGAACCCTTTCGCGGTTTGATCTAACGCTGATTTAGGAGGTCTCACGCGCCTTTACAACGCGGGCCAAACAGACGGCATCAACCCGCGCCGCGCCCGCCCGTTTCAAAGTGCGCGTGCACGATTCCAATGTTGCCCCCGTGGTCATGACATCATCAATCAGGACGATCCTTTTGTCTTTGATCTTATCGGGTGCGGCGACTTTAAAAGCGCTTTGCACATTCCGCCGACGTCCAGCGGCAGACAGACCACCTTGCGTTGGCGTCGCGCGGGACCGCAGTAACGCATGTGCGTCCATGGGCACGCCGCAGCGCTGCGACAGTTCGCGCGCCAAAAGCGCCGACTGATTAAACCGACGTTTGATCAAACGCGTGGAATGGAGCGGGACAGGAATAAGGATATCAGCGTTTGCAAGAGCGACGCGCCCGGCCCGGTGCATCTGTGCCGCGAAGCTTTTCAACCGATCCGTATGGCCACCATGTTTAAACCCCAGAACCAAAGGCCGCGACGCATCATCATAGCGCAGCGCGGACCGGGCCGTCGCGTAGACCGGACGCCGCGCCAAGCAAGCCGCGCAGAGCAGATCAAACGCGCTCAGCCCGGTCATTTCATGTTCAAAGGGGAACCCACAACAGGCACAGCAAGGATCATCCAGAAAGGTCAGGTCAGCAAAAACAGATGCATCATCGGTGGGCGGCAGCACCATATTGACGACACTGCCCACCCAGAGCCGTCCGGATCGTATCAACTGTGATTGAAAGCCCGCCACGAGAAGACTATCGCCCGCCCATGACCGCTCCGCAAGTCACACTCTTTGATGAAACCGCCCAAGCCCTGCGCATTAAGCGCGCGCGTAAACGGCAGCAGCGGGGTTCACCGTTCCTGCTGGATCGAGTGATCGAAGACCTTCGCGAACGTCTGCTGGACGTGAACCGGACCTTCTCGAAAGCCTGTCTTATCGGACCATTTGATTGGCGTGAACATGTTCTGAAAGACCTGCCGCTCAATAAAATCGACATGCTGGAATGGCGCGAGCAACCAGACGGCGCAAACTATGATCTAGTGATTAGCCTGCTGCAACTGCAATCCGTCAATGCCGTGGGTGGATGGATGCAAGCGGTTCGGGCCATCCTGAAACCCGATGGGCTGTTCATCGCCTGTCTGGTCGGCGGTGATACATTCGCAGGGCTGCGCCGTGCGCTATACGCCATCGACACAGAGGCGAATGGATCACCGACCCCGCGTATTCATCCCATGATTGAAGTACGCGCGGCAGCGCAACTCTTGGGACATGCCGGATTAGCTATTCCTGTCACAGACTCAGATCGGTTCACCGTCCATTACAGAAAGCTTGAAACGCTCGCCGCTGACCTGCGAGACCTCGGTTTAACGAATGCCCTGAGCGACCGGCGCAGAACAGCGTCACCGACCCTGCTGAAAGACCTCAATGCCGAACTCAGAATCAATGAAGCCCCCGCACCCATTCAATGGGAAATTGTCTGGATGACCGGGTGGGCCCCGCATGAGAGCCAACAGAAACCGCTCAAGCCTGGCACAGCCAAAGTCGGTCTGAACGAAGCGCTGCGCTCGATTAGAGACGAGTCGTCATAAACGACTTCTCAGTCAAAATATGGTCCAGCGGCATGTCCGTGTCTTCTGTTGGTAATGAGGTTACTAACTGGCCCGCATAAGCGACACCAACAGCACGTATCGCAGGATTGTCAGCCTTTAACGCCGCCAATGTCGCGTCATAATAACCCCCGCCATAGCCCAGTCGGTCGCCGGGCTGTGCGATGGAAACGGGACCATTCGGAACGCAGCATCCGGTCGGCGAGCTTGGCGATGGCGCTGATCCG
>JBCBGR010000359.1:0-2049 GCA_038526555.1 Pseudomonadota bacterium | reverse complement strand
GCTTGATATCAACCCGATTGATCAAGCCTGGGAGGATCGACCGGCCCCACCAAAAGGTGCATACTCAAACAAGTCCGCATCAACTTGCTGGCGGACTTGCAGCGTGTAGCGACCATCCGTGAACATCACGGCGCGATCCTTAAAAACGATGGCAGCCCCGGCTGAGCCCGTAAAACCCGTGGCCCACATTAGACGCTCGTTATGCGCGGGGAGGTACTCATTATTGTACTCATCCTCATGCGGAATGATCAGCCCGTCGAGGTTCAGTTCTTCGAGTTTGGCGCGGAGCAGCGGGACGTGGTTTCGGCCCATTTGCGGGCCGCCCACCACATCATAGGTTTGGAACAAAGTCTCAGATAGTTTTCCCATGAGGGTGACCTAATCGTTTTTGGCGATGGGTGAAAGGTCTTGTCACAAGATCAGCGGTTAACAGCCCTATAACAAAACTGCGATCTTCTACCCGTTTTTGCATAGCTCATAAGATGTTCTGTCTGTTCTCTCTCGCAGCCAGACTCCCCAATTAAGGCTCACGAAAAAAACGCCCCGATTGGGCAAACAGAAAAGAGAAATCATGTCTTATCAATTCGATACCACTCAGTTCCGACCGGAAACAAAAGCCCAACTGGAATATAACACAGCACGCGTTCGTTTGCTGGCGCGTCGGACAGCCCGCCAATCCCGTCGGTCACTTCGCGCTATTTAAGTCTCGCTTCTATGCGTTAACAAAAGGCCTGGGCGGCAACGTCCGGGCCTTTTTATTTGGACGCTCGTAAGGAGGTCCAGCCATCAAGACTTGGACGTTTTTCGACTTTCAAGCCTGTGGCCTGGAACGCCTCTGCGACCCAGTCGGCTTGCTCATCTAATATGCCTGACAGGATAGCCTGACCTTCCGGCGCAATGGCTTGCGCAATCTCTGGGGCCAAGCCGCGCAACGGTCCGGCGAGAATGTTGGCGATGACCAGATCGAAGGTTCGGCCTTTGAGGCCGTCTGTCTGAAACCCGTCAGCGACGAGGGTGTCATACCGAACATTGTTCAGGGCAGCATTCTCTTGGGCGACGTCGACCGCGACAGGGTCAATGTCCGTCGCCAAAATCTTAGCGCTTGGGAAAAGCTTCGCCGCGCCGATCGCGAGGATGCCCGCCCCTGTGCCCAGATCGAGAATAGTATCCGGCGCAAAGCCTTCCTCTGAGAGTGCGTCCAAAATCTGCAAGCAGTCTTTGGTCGTCCCATGGTGTCCGGTCCCGAAGGCCTGTCCTGCATTAACCAGAATAGGGAAGGGCGCGTCTGCTGGCGGCGTGTCATGGCTGCCATGGACATAGAAACGACCCGCCTCAATCGGGGCTAAGCCGGACTGGCTGAGCCCGACCCAGTCCTCATTTGGCATTTGTTCGATGATGCCAAGATCAGCGTAGCCTGCAGTCTCTCGCGCCATTTCGGCCTCTGCATGGCTTTCATACAAAGCCTGCACAATGACTTGATCGGCGTCGCCATCAAAAATGGAGACGGCCAACGCTTCGCTCATGCCGTCAAATCCGAGCGCTTCCGCCAGTGCGTAGCCTGCGTCTTTTTCAAGCGTAATCGTCAGAGCAAAAGGTTGGGTCATCATCACTGCGTATCTTGGACGCTGCAGCCGTCTAGCCTTGGCTCCCCATTGTCACCACCGCAAAGAATAAGCTGCATGATTTCGGGCTGACGGACATGGCCATTGTGGGCGAACTCTGGGTCCACAAAACCGCGCACAAAAGGAATGACAGGGTTGGCGAACTCCACGCGCATATCAATCACATTGAAACCGAGCAGATCGACCAGCTTACGACGATCAAGGCCTTCCATACTCTCGGCTGCTACGGACGGATCAATCTGACTATTCGTATAGAGCTGCTCATAAAAAGGCACGAGTTCATAGGTCAGAAAGTCATTGATCTCTGAAAAAGCGACCAAAGTCGGGCGGTGCTCTGGGGCGTAATCCGACGGTTCAAACGCTTTGCGATCTGAGAGATCAGACAGGCTGAGCAGTGGGATCTGGTTCGCCAGCATGAAGACCTGCG
>JBCBGR010000358.1:0-2108 GCA_038526555.1 Pseudomonadota bacterium | reverse complement strand
GGGCGCGTTGACGATGTCATCAACGTCTCGGGCCACCGGATGGGCACAGCTGAGGTCGAATCCGCCCTCGTCTCTCACGAAACGGTCGCCGAAGCTGCGGTCGTCGGCTACCCTCATGAGATCAAGGGTCAAGGCATCTACGCCTACGTCACCACAGTCGCAGGCGTCGAAGAGTCTGATGATTTGAAGAAACAGCTGGTCAAACATGTGCGCGCGGAAATCGGTCCGATCGCTTCGCCCGATCTGATCCAGTTTACACCGAAAACAGATGGCGGCCTGCCCAAGACCCGATCGGGCAAAATCATGCGTCGCATCTTGCGTAAGATTGCCGCCAATGAACATGCGCAACTGGGCGATACCAGTACGCTGGCTGAGCCCGCCGTCGTTGATAAGCTCATTGATGGTCGTATGAACCGATAAGTTCCCCGCTTATCGGTCCCTTCGCTGCCGCGGTCTTTTCCAAGATCGCGGCTTTTTTGTTTCACGCTCAGCAAGCGTCGCATCCGACCTGCCCTTAAAGCGCTTATTAACTATTTGACTGGAAGAGCAAACCACGTGCCTGCGTTGGATTCGTCCGGCGCGTGCGCCCTGTGTTTTTAGGACCTGAGGGGATGACGAGGTCATGGCGGATGCCGTCAAAATCGAACTGAACAATGACGGCCTTGCGCCGCACCTGACCGATTTGCACGCGCGGATTTCGAGCGGTGCCATTTCAGACCTGACCATCGACCTCTCAGCGGCGCGCAACTTCGGCGCCTCTGACCTTCAGGCGCTGATCCATCTCGACCGCGCAGCGACAGCGGCCAGCATCACTATTCATACAACAGGGGCCTCGGACACACAGGCCACGATCCTCGCGTCCCGTCCTTCTTCTTCCTCAGCCTCAAACCTTGCGGAGCTGACATGAGCATTAAAGTTCTCGCCATTGATGATTCACGGACCATTCGGTCCCTCATGAGCGCCACATTGACGGGGGCCGGGTTCGAAGCCTGCATCGCCGAAGACGGCGTTGACGGTTTGGAGAAGATGGAAGAATTCAGCCCGGACGTAATCATCACCGACATTAATATGCCGAACCTCGACGGGTTTGGTGTCATTGACGGTGTGCGCGCCCATCCCAAATTTGGCAGCTGCCCCGTTTTGGTCCTCTCAACGGAAAGTTCCCGCGACATGAAAATGCGCGCACGCGATGCGGGCGCGACGGGCTGGATCGTCAAACCGTTTGACCGGGATCGTCTGGTCGGCGCTATTCACCGAGTCGCAGGCTAAACCCTCATGGAACTCGGCGACGAAATTCGCGATATATTCTTCCTGGAATGTGCGGACCTGCTGGAAGAGCTGCACGCCAAACTCTCAGACGTCGAAACGGGTGAGAGCGATATTGAAGATATGAATGCGATCTTCCGCGCTGTTCATTCAATTAAAGGCGGCGCTGGGTCTTTTGATCTGCCGGAGTTGGTTGGGTTTACCCACATCTTTGAGAATGTGCTCGATCTCTTACGCTCTGAGCAAGCGCCCGTGGATGAAGAGGCAACCGCGCTTCTTTTGCAGTCCGCCGATGTTCTGACCGATCTGGTTGAATCATCGCAGGCCGGGGACGCTATTGACCCCTCTAGCTATGAAGCCACACAAGCCGCACTCGACGCATTTGAGGCGACCCATAAAGGCGGCGGAGACAGCTCGGAACCTGTCGAAGAGTTTGTCTTCGCACCCGTGACGCTGGATATTGGCGGCGATAATAGTGGGGGCATGATTGATCTCGCTGATCTGGGTCGGCCGCCCATGCTGGCCGATACACCAGGCGGCGGCTTCGAATTGAAGTTTGCACCGTCAGTTGATCTTTACAAATCCGGGCTGAATAGTTTCCGACTGCTGGAAGAGTTGATCGAAGCGGGAGCGAAAGACCTGACGCTTCATGATTATGCCCTGCCTGATCTGGCGGACTTGGCGGAGAGTGACCGCGAAACCCTCCACATTTACTGGACGATGCGTTTTGAAGGCGGCGTGAGCCGGGACGAAGTCGAAGACATTCTCTTCTTCGCGGCTGATAAATGTGACCTTGTCTATACAGATGACGAACCGACTGAGGGCTTAGCGCCACTGCCAGA
>JBCBGR010000357.1:0-2131 GCA_038526555.1 Pseudomonadota bacterium | reverse complement strand
CCCGAACTTTCCGCTGGACCTGCTCCTGAACAATCCATCTGAAAGTTCGGGTCTGTGAGGAAGGCAGGAAGATCGATCTCCAAAGTCCCGTCATGGACAACCAAACCCGTTGACCAATCGCCATAGAGACGGTCCCCGAATGTCTGACGGAAGAGGAAACCTGCTCCTCCATAGCTTGTTTCACCTTCAAGATTGACCGTCCCGCCTACCCATGGCTGTGGAGAGAGTAAGGCCTTCAACAATTCAGGTTCTTCGAAAACAATCTCGCCGTGAAGCGCGATGCTATTTTCCTTACCCTTGTCGGAGCCGAGACCGAAAATTTCGACATCATGCTCGGTCACACCCGCTCGGATTTCGGCGATCTGCGCATGGGCATGCCCGCAGAAAGTTACAGTGGCCAACAGGCCGAGTAGGACACGCGTCATGAAAACCCCTCTTCATTACTTCGCGCGGTTTGCGACAATCGTTGAATGGGGTCAATCGCTCAAGATTAAACTCTTGTGTCAGGCGGAGCGTTTCTGACGACGTCTGGATGGGCGCTTCCTGCTTCCATGCTTTTCATAAATGGCGGAGCTGATAGCTCTAAACTCAGGATCGCGACGGCTTTCATGGATTTTCTTACGTGCGAAACGGGCGGCTTCCATATGGTCAATGATCCGTTCGGGGTAGAGACGGGGAATGACCGTGTCCGCCTCAGACCATTTCCAAGGTTCGTGAATATATTTGTCGGGCACGGCTTCGAGTTCCGGCACCCACTCACGCACAAACTCACCGTCCGGATCGTGATCATAGCCTTGCTTGACCGGATTATAGATCCGCGTCGTATTCATCCCGGTCGTGCCGGATTGCATCTGAACCTGCGGCCAGTGAATGCCTGCCTCATAGTCGGTAAATTTGCGCGCATAGGCGAGACCGGGCTCGCGCCAATGCAGCCAGAGGTGATAGCTAGATAAGCACATCAGCATCGCCCGCATTCTGAAGTTCAGATACCCCGTCGCGTTGAGCGCGCGCATGCAGGCATCCGCAAAGGGCAGCCCCATCAACCCTTCCGACCATGCCCATAGGCGGTCGCTGGCGTCTGGATTGTCGCTCGGGTTGGGCCGGAGACCATCAAACCCCCGATGGAGGTTTTCAAATTCCATCTCGGGTTCGCTTTCCAGCTTTTGCGTGAAGTGGCAATGCCAGTGCAGGCGACCGGAGAAACTCTGCATGGACCCGCGCCATGTCCCCACAGACTCTCCTTCATTAGCCAGTACTTTGAGTTCCCCCTGGCGGGCCCAAAGCGTTTGCGCCGTCTCTCGCATGCTGATGCAGCCATAGGCGAGATAGGGGGAGAGGCGGGAGCATTCGTCAAACCCGGTCACAGGGCTGCTCATCGCCGTGCGGTAGCGCTCGCCCCGTTCCAGCAGAAAGCTGTCGAGAAGGCCCAATGCAAGCTTCCGCCCACCGCGCTGCCGACCGGGGCAGGGGTCTGGAGACATCTGCAAATCTTGCCAAGAAGGGAGCGGGTCAGAGGTGATACCAGTGGCTGGCGTAAGCGACTCCGGCTCGGAATGCTGCTGCTCGCCCATCAGCGCGTCCCACTTTTTTGACCAGCCATTGCGCGATTTCAGTGGGCGGAAGACGCCAAGTTGCTGATATTCTGTCCAAGGAATGGATTGGCTGCGACACCAGTCTTTGACGGCAAGGTCTCGGTCAAAGGTCCAGCGATTGCCTGTCTCTTCGTGGCTGAGCAGCGCTGTGATCGTATAGTGCGAGGCGAGGTCGGAGAGGATTTCGATGGCTGAACCTCTCCGAACAATCAGAGGCGCACCCAAGCCCGTCAGACGTTCATTCAGCTCAATCAGCGACTCGCGAATAAACGCCCATTGCCGCGCTGATGTATCGGGAAGCTGCCAATAGTCCGGCTCAACAATGTAGAGTGGGATGACCGGGCCTTGCTGGCTGGCTTCCAGCAAGGGCTCATGGTCATGGATGCGCAGATCACGTTTAAACCAGACAATCGTCGCGCAAGGCTTGCTCATAGTTCACATACGCGCGAGCCCGCTTGATTGTGCGAGAGGCTGCGCATAGGTCGCGCCTTATGCGTGATTACACACCCTGGATCTGCATTTCGACATCTGTGTAATCA
>JBCBGR010000356.1:0-2145 GCA_038526555.1 Pseudomonadota bacterium | reverse complement strand
GCGATTTCATCAGAGGCCGAGACTTCTGTGACCGGTCGCTCGACGGGGTTATTGTCTTGGTCAAAGACCTCGACGCTTGTCTTGGTCAGGATCGCCCAATCCCCCTCTTCCAGATAGATGATCCGATTTGTCAGCGGGGCTAGCGCCATCGCATCAGAGCCCATATACATTTCACCTTCGCCCAGCCCGACTGCTAGGGGAGAGCCACGACGCGCACAGAAGAGCATATCTTCCGCACCTTTGACGAGGACGCCTAAGCCATAAGCACCACGAAACTCTTGCAGGGCCGCTGAGACGGCTTCGCGGGGGCTAAGACCCTTATTCAGACCTTCATCGATTAGGTGTGCAGCCACCTCGCTGTCTGTTTCAGACTCAAAGGTGCGGTGTGAGAGCGCGTCGCGAATTTCAGCATAGTTTTCGATAATGCCATTATGAACGATGGCGACGCGACCCGTCTGGTGCGGGTGGGCATTGACTGTATTTGGCGCGCCATGTGTCGCCCAACGTGTGTGTGCGATACCCGTCGATCCATCGATCGGATTGTCCTCAAGCTCTGAGACAAGATTGACGAGTTTGCCAGCGGCACGGCGTCTCAGAAGTCCTGTGTCATTGGAGATCGCAATCCCCGCACTGTCATAGCCCCGATATTCCAGGCGTTTCAGACCCGAAACAAGACGTTCCGTGACAGGTTCTCGTCCGATGATGCCGACAATGCCGCACATATAGGCCCCGTAATGCTATTGATTCCAATTGTATTTGCGCGGCTAACAGCCCCACTTTCTCCCAACAAATGGATTATCATGTCGAATTGAGTCGAGATTATAACGCCGAGGTGATGAGAATCCGTAAACGTCGGGAAGACCCAATATTTGTGCAAAGTGCGCTCTGGAAAGGCTGATATCTGTTGGGTCGTTGTTGTGATCGGCCAACAAAAAAGCCGCCCCAAAGGGCGGCTCTCGTAAACGCTATGTCGCGTAACTTACATCTTCACGTTCAGACCGAAGAAGAAGAAACGGCCGGTGTCATACAGACCTGGGTAGGTGTTGTTGTTACCGTTGATCGCTGGGCCAGATGACACAGAGATCGGGAAGCTTTCTTCAAAGATGTTGTTCACACCTGCGCGGGCTGTGATGCCTTCGAAGAATTCCCATGAACCAGAAACGTCAAAGTAGTTGGCTGCATCCAGCGTCCCCTCGATTGGAGAGTCTGGGTTGCCTTCATTCTCGACGCTGCTGTTGTGACGCCATGTGACGTTCATGCCCAGACCTTCGATCGGTGTGTTCCATGTTGCAATGGCACGGTGACGATAGTCTGAAGCAGGCTGACCACAGTTACCGACAAACTTGCCTGCACACTCATCAACATCTGCACCTTGGAATGGTGTGAAATCGTCGGAGAACAGGAAGGTTGATGCATATTGCAGGCCGAAGTCACCCCAAGCCCCATCAGCGGGCTCGAACGAGTAGTTCAGCTGCAGATCAATACCATCGGTTTCAAGTGAAGCAGCGTTCAGTCGTGTCAGCTGGAAGCCGATCCCTGGACCACTCGCGTTGAGTGAGCCCGCTGCATCACGCTGGACCAGATCACAGAAAGCTGCTTCGCCTGTTTCCAGACATCCTGTCAGAATGTTGTTGGCACCAATACCGTTCACGATGACGTCGTCGATTGAGATATCAAAGTAATCGATAGAGGCACTGAAACCTGGCAGGAAGTTTGGTGTGACAACAGCACCAATGGTGATCGTGTCGGATGATTCCGGCGACAGGTTGGGGTTACCACCAAAGAGACCTTGGGTCTGACCCGCAACGATGTCTGGAATCCCACCATTATACTGAGCGGCGGTCACACCTGTGTTTTGACAGGCAGCCAGTGACGCCAATGGTGTCGTTGTGGCTGTGCTTGAGCACGGGTCGAACACTGTGTTGCCAGCAGAGTCTGTGCCAAATTCTGGCAGCTCAGGAAGACCTGTAGACTGACCCGTAAACAGTTCAACAACGTTTGGTGCACGAACGGCGCGCTGGAACTGACCACGGAACGAAATATCCGAAGTTGGTTTCCATGTCAGCTGAGCACCGTAAGTGTCCGTGCTGAAGTCGTTAGTGACGCCGTTACCGTCAACGCCGTAGTCAGAATAACGATACTGAC
>JBCBGR010000355.1:0-2204 GCA_038526555.1 Pseudomonadota bacterium | reverse complement strand
GTCCTAAGCTCTGGCGGGCCATCCGTCCGCTGCTCTATCGCTTGCTCGCCTATGATGCAGCGGTATTTCTTGCCGACGCCATTCGCCCCATGAGCGGTCATGAGGCTTTCCGCATGGTTGCGCGACATATCTCTCCGCGCATTGCGGTTGAAGGTCTATACCACGTGCCACGAAAAGGCGCCTGTATGGTCATTGCCAATCACCCGACAGGCTTGGCAGACGGTCTGGCTGTTTTCCAAGCCCTTCGAGACCGACGCAGGGATCATGTGTTCCTCGCTAACGCCGACGCGCTGCGCGTCATCCCGCAAGGCGACGACATCATCATCCCTGTGGAATGGGTCAAAGACAAGCGCAGCGTGACCAAGACGCGGGATACGCTGATGGCCATGCGCAAGGCTATCAAAGAAGAGAAGTGCATCGTCATCTTCCCGTCGGGCCGTCTTGCCCGTCTGGGGTGGACGGGGCTTATTGAGCAACCCTGGGAAAGCTCAGCAGCGATGCTGGCTAAAAAGTATAAGGTCCCGATTGTTCCTTTGCATATCGAAGCCCGCAACTCGCTGCTTTATTACTTTTTTCATCGCGTGAATGGGGAACTGCGGGACATGACATTGTTCAGGGAAATGCTGAACAAAAAACATCGCTTGTTCCGCTTGACGTTTGGCGAAAAGATCAACCCCAGAAATCTTCCTGACACATCCGAAGCGGCAACCGATCGGTTAAGGCAAATTGTTCTGACACTTTAATCGCATCAAAATACGGTGCTGAAACGATAAGCCCCAGCCTTATCTTCACGAGACAGAAACTATTTTTCTGTATCGTTAATGGTCATGAAGGTGGGGTTCACACATATTCGGGAGGCCATCGAACGGTTCTTGCGAATAGACAGCGCGTCTAGTCGCGCGACCCGTATCCGCATGCGCATGATCTATGCGACGGGATTGATCTTCCTCGTCATTCACTCTTTGAACCTGATTTCGCTGACATATGCGTTCGGAGGTTGGACATCCCAACATGATGTGACCGTTTTTGCGATTATGGCAATCCTGTCCATTACGCTGATGATCCGGTTTACAAAGTCGCCAACCTTTTTCGGTGTGGCTTTTTCCATACTCACAGTCGGCGGCGTTGGAATGGCGGCGATCGTCCCGACGGTGCCTGGCGCCCCTCCCAATGGGATTACATCATCACTTATTCCGATCCTCTGCTCATCTGCGGCCTTTATCGCCTTGATCAGCACGCGGCTGGTTTCAGTCGTCTATATTCTGGCAAGCGCCGCCCTCATCGGGTTTCTCTATTCCATTACGGCCACAACTGGCGGTTTGACAGGATTGGAAGCCCCCCTGGCATGGCAACGCGCGGTTCAGGGCTGGATCGCTCTCTTTCTGATCGGGCCGATCTGCACGGTTATCTCACATCTTGTCTTCCATAACCTCGCAGAGCTGGAACAGGCCGTGACACGGGCACAAGAGGCCGAGCAGGCACGCTCCAACTTCATGGCCAAGATGAGCCATGAAATGCGCACACCCCTGCACGGTATTATTGGTCTGTCCGATATGTTGGCCCGCGCCGATCTTCCCCAAGCCGAAAGCCGGCAAGCGCAGCTGATTTCCACCAGCGGCCATAATCTTATGGAAATCATGGACGAAATCCTGGACATGGCCAAGCTGGAAGACGGGGCCGTCACAATTACGGCGAAGCCTTTTTCGCCCCATTCCTTATTGCAAGATATTGCCGATCTCTTCGCAGCAAAGGCCTCCGGCAAAGGGCTTTGGGTTGGGGCTGACACAGACAGTGCTATCCCTGAAACACTCATCGGCGATGCCCCTCACCTGCGGCAAGTCATTAGCAACCTGGTGGGGAACGCCGTGAAATTCACGAAGGATGGCGGAGTGAGGGCTGGAGCGCGCTTGGTCGCCCTCCAGGAAAATACGGCGCACGTCCAATTCTACGTCCAAGATTCAGGCGTCGGTATTCCTGATCAAGACCAAAAGGATGTGTTTGAACGATTCAAGCAGTCTGACGCTGCGGGCAGCTCCCACACAAAGGGTACAGGGCTCGGCCTATCCATCTGTCGGGAACTGACAGAGAAAATGGGCGGTGAGTTAGAGCTACAAAGTGTCTTGGGACAGGGATCCGTCTTCTATTTCACCCTGCCCTTCGTGCTGGAGAAAACTTCGCAGGACGAAGTGGTCGCGGCCTAGGCC
>JBCBGR010000354.1:0-2209 GCA_038526555.1 Pseudomonadota bacterium | reverse complement strand
GTTTGAACAGTCTGAGATGGATTTTGGATGCTCGGCAGGTACTGATAACTAATTACCGTGTCAGCAGCAGCACCATCATTCTTTGGGGGTATAATCTTTGTAAGCCACCCAGCACGATTGTATTCAAATCCCGTTGTGAAATTACGCGCATTTGTCTGGCTGGTGATCCACCCATTGTTATCCACCACTCGGCTCATGGTCTCACCATCAGGCCGCAAGATCGTTTGTGCCAAACCGCTGTTATAATTTGAAAGCGTTACAGTCTCACCCAGAGCGTTGTTCCAAGTCTCGATCGTACCATCAGGATTATAGGTATAGGTTCCGAAAGCCGCCGTCTCTCCAAAACGTCGATGCTCGGTTAAGCGGCCCAGTGCGTCATAATCGAAATCGTCAAAACGTTTTCCGTTCCTGGTTACAGACTTGAGCAACCCAATGATCCAAGCGGTTTTATTATGCTCATATGTCGAGGTACGAACGCGCTGGCGTGTTAAGGTGCTGGAAGCCTCGGTAACTGTGGTAGGAAATCCGTAACTGTAGCTCGCAATATTCTGGTTCGTTTCAAAAGCCGTTGTCGTAGAATAGGTGTCGCCATCTTGCTCGATTTCAACAAATACAGTGCGAACCGGGTTCTTAACATCACCCGGATTGCTCGCGGTCCCGAAGTAAGACTCTCCAACGGACTCTTCGATCAAGTATGAATAATTGATCGCACGGAGGATGCTTCCGTTCTCGGTTTCTCGAATTTCTTCCCGTTTAAGACGACCGCCGTTTGGCTCAGAATTCCAGTAATGATAATAGGTTCTGTGTTCGTCAGGACCTGAAACTTTGGTCCAATTCACGCGATCCTCTGCAGCAGGTACGGCCGAGCTCTCATCGCTTTCATATGTATAGTCCCATACCGCTATTGGCGCGAGAGGTGACCGGATCTCTTTACGTGTGACCGATATCACGTTTGTTGTATTGTATTGCTGCCAGACTGTGCCGAAGCCTCCCCCAGGAGTTGGCTCAGCTAAAGGGCACTCAGTCGCGGCCCCAGCTAGAGGCTGGGTAAAACTCCGATGACGGGTGTCTTGCAACGCGAATATTCCGAGCGCGCCGCTCGGGTGCTTGATTTCTAAAGGAGTGACTGACAGACCGCATGCTCTTGCCGGACCAGGTTCTGCCAACATATTGTCAAGGTCGAACTCCCAAGTGCGACCATCGGGAAGCGTTACTTTATCCAATATTTTGTGGGACAAGCCAGGGCCTGGCGCAGGCGAATACCCACTCGGTCTCCACTCAGGCAGTTCATACTCGGTGTCTCTATACTGGTACGCCCATGTCCGGCCATTCGCTGAAACAGTAGAGACAAGAGACGAGTTGCCGGCGTAGGCCAGATCTATCAGTCTTCCATCACTTGCAGATATGCTCTGCAACCTATCCAATGTGTCGTACTGATAAGAGACAGTATTGCCGTTAACATCAGTAATGAGTGTTGCCGCCAGGATGTAGGTCTTTCGCGGCAGTACGTTTGCGCCATCTCCGAGGCCATTCTTATCCATCGTGATGACGCGGTCAAAATTGTATATGTCACCATTAGGGGAGTACCCAATGAAACCCTCGCCGCCATCGCTGGCGGTGCCACAGGTAAAGTACCAGTTTTTTGTCGTTACATGCGTGGCGCCTGTAGGCCACATCGGATCGTTCGCAGACTTTTCCAGGATCTCTTGTGAGCCGGAGCCAGGGACGTGGAGTTTGACTCCGTTCGTATACTGATCACCGGCCCAAAAACGAGTATTATCGTTGAACAAGTTGAACTGCGCCCCAAACGATTCACTACAACGGTTCCCGTCAAAAGGTTTTTGCTCGGCAGACGTCACAATGATCCTGGGGACATCATAGCTCCAATCACCAAACTCGGCATCGACTGAATCGGCGTATAAGAACCCTTGAGATAGCTTTCGCGTTAGCGAAACCGGGATATCAAAATTTCCCGGGAGGCTAATATCCGTGTGTGTAAAACTTATCGATCCTGTATGCGGATCGATTTGATCTCCCATTAAATCAATTCCTAGGGGGGTCAGGCGTTCTTCGGCATTTTGACGCCGTTCCCACTCAACTAAGGCATCGGCGGGAGCAGGATCATCAGTCGACTGGGTTGTTAAAAATGATGGGGTAGCTAATTCATCCGGCGCCGCATCTTCGATTTGCGCAGAAACACTGCCACCGC
>JBCBGR010000353.1:0-2319 GCA_038526555.1 Pseudomonadota bacterium | reverse complement strand
CGGGGCATCCATCAGGATGGCTTTCCGTCCATTGAGAGCCAATCGCGTATAGCGGCGCGTTGACGCATCGCCTTTGATCGGATTGCATTCGGCCTCCGACCAACCCGCATCTGACAGGAACTGATCTTGTGCCGTCTGACGATCAGACATCACGGCTCCCCCATCCCTTTAGCGTGGCCACACGCCCTTCTCCGTCGAAACTCAGCTCTACAGACAAGGCATCCTCTGGACACAAATCCCCCAAACGGTCGGCCCATTCGAGCAAGACAATCTCCTCCCCCATCACGTCGATCAGCCCTAATTCATAGGCGTCATTGGGGTGATCCAGCCGATAAAGATCGCAATGCCAGAGTTCGCCGTCATCCCAGTCATAAGTCTGCACGAGCGTGTAAGTCGGAGATGGAACCTCCACGTCGCCAAGCTTCGATTGAATAAGGCCGCGCGCGAGTGTCGTCTTGCCCGCACCCAAATCACCAGAGAGCCGCACAACATCACCGGGCCGCAACGCGCGGGCCAAATGCGCCCCAAGAGACAGGGTCTCTGCTTCTGATTTAAGAGACAGGGTGCTCACTCTTTGCATCACTACCGCCTTGTCTTTTGCGGGCAAGCACTTAACTAACGCGCAACGCAGCTTTTCGGGCTGATCCACCGAGTAAAGGAGCCACCGTGGCCAAAGTTATTTTCCACGACCATGAAGGCAACACCCGCGAAGTTGAGGCCAAGAATGGCATGTCGATTATGGAAGCCGCGATTGCCAATATGATTCCCGGTATCGATGCGGATTGTGGGGGGGCCTGCGCCTGCGCAACCTGTCATGTTTATGTGGCGGAGAGCTGGATGGATAAGCTGAAGCCCAAAGACGATATGGAAGACAGCATGCTGGACTTCGCGGACGAGGTGCAGGACAATTCCCGCCTTTGCTGCCAGATCCTGATCTCAGATGAGCTCGACGGGATCGAAGTGACGACCCCCGAAAGTCAGTAGTCCTGAGTTTTCGCCGCGCCTTAGACGCGTGGCATCAACAACCCCTGAAAAGCCGGGTCAAGGACCATGGCGTCGCGTGTCAAATATTTGGCTTGGCGCGGATTTTCGACAATCCCGGCTTTCATCGCGGCTTGCACCATAGGCCCGACGGACTGAGTCGTTGAGAGGTAGAAGTCCGCCCGCGCGCGTTCACGTTCAATCGGGCAGTGACGATCAGCCGAAGAATGGAGCGCATCCACGCGCGCGACCAGATCAAAGACCCGAATCATCTCCGCTGTGATGATCTCTGCCGCCGTTTCGTAATTGTGAACCGGGACATCTTCTGAAAAGCGCATAAGATCGCCTGTTGGCAACACGACATGCATTTGCCGCCCTGCGAACGCAACGCGAGCCCGTCCGGTGCTTAAGATCGGATTGAAGTCCATCAGTCGCTCGACGAAATCCGGTGGAATGAGCGCCCGCCCCTCCACCTGGTCATCGGCATAAACTTCGTAAGCTTTTTCGAACTGACGCGCCGGAAAACCTACCCGCTTCATTCCGTCAACATGGCGCGGGTTTAGTAGACCCCGGTCGGGCAGAACAATCGCTCGCCCATAAATGGGAAGTGCGTGAGAGACAGAGACGATCAAGCCATCAAAGCCGTCTTCATCGTCCAGATCACCATCGCCGTCATTGGCGCGCAGTTCCTGCACGCTGAACCGTTTTCCATCAAATCCGACGCCGCGAATGCGGCCTCGTCCGCGGAACAGTCCAGTTGGTGAGTAGATCATATCGGTTGCTTGCAACAGCATCAGCGAGGCGGGCGACGGCGAGACAGCCGAATAGCTATGCCCCATCACATCATAGAGCTTCACCCGCAAACCTTGCAGATCGACTGTCTCTAATGTTCCGATTCCTGCCATGGAATCAGAGCTAACGAATTATGGTTAACGAGGTGTGGATCAGAGTCGTTTTGCAGGCCGAGTTAGCGGCGCGCGGGCGGTGACAGAAGCCCGTCCACGACATCAAAGACGGCGCCAATTTCGTTGAGTATTTTCTGCGTCCGCTCCGGGCGATCCAATGCTTTGAGCATCGATCCGACTTCGAACTGATCCGGCGTTTCAACCGCAATGAAGAGCCGATCATTATCAAATCCGTAGCGCATACGCTTGCCCTGGACTGCTTGCTCCAGATCGACCATGCGCTGCATGAAAGCAGGATCGAGAATGACGCGGCTTTCGACCTGATCCGTGCCGTAAGCCTCAAACAGTTTTTCAAAGACTGGGTCTGCCAAACCGATCCGCTTCATGTCGGATCGGTTTTTAGAATTGAACCAGCCTTTATCGCGAAGGACAA
>JBCBGR010000352.1:0-2323 GCA_038526555.1 Pseudomonadota bacterium | reverse complement strand
CTCATGGGAACAGCCCCAAGCGCGGTCGATTGCATCGTTCTGGCGGGCCTGCGTGCGCACTTCCTGTTTGATCCGGCGCCCGATGCGGCGCTCCGTCCGTATTATCCCAGGACTGTGGCGTGGGCTGAACAATCGGCTGATCATTGGGACGGGTCTGGCGAGGTAGAATGGACAGATTTTGCACAGTTTATTCTCTCTGAGATGAAAGAGACCTATGCGCCATTCGCCTTAGGGAACCGCTCGGCCCTGTCCAACGGTGGCCGTGCCTTCAAGATTGGGATGTATGGGGAAGAGGTCAGCTATCTGGCGCGCCCCTATATCGAACAATCCCGACAGATGGTGGCGGATCATGCGGCGTCACTGGGTGATGAAGCACGCACATGGCTTGAGGGCGTCGGATTGGATGAGGTCTTCTCATCCTAAGAGCGATAGAGTCTCAATCGCTTGCATCGGACTGATTTAGCCGTCACTCAGATCGGGTTAGAAACGATTTGAGTGAACTCTATGAGCCGTATCCCCCGCGACCGGGAGAATGATTATACGCCGGATATGATGGCGGCGCGGCGTGACTTTGTCCGCGAGCAGACAGGCGTGTCGCTGGATCATGTGGGACGCAGCAGTTTTGATCCATCAGACCTGCCCGGAAACATTGAACACCCGATAGGTGCGGCTCAGGTCCCGATCGGTCTCGCCGGGCCGCTGATGATCCATGGAGAGCATGTCAGTCCGGATGAAGAAATTTACGTCCCGATGGCGACGACGGAAGGGACGCTGGTCGCGAGTTATAATCGCGGGATGCGGTTGCTGCGCGAATGCGGCGGTGTGACTGTCACCATTGTTGAGCGCTACATGCAACGCGCGCCTGTCTTTCATTTTGAAGGCGCGCGGGATGCGCGGAATTTTCGGACGTGGCTGAACGCCAATTTTGAGGGGGTCAAACAGGCGGCTGAAAGCACCACGTCTGTTGGAAAGCTTTCGCATATTGAGAGCTATGCGGTCGGCGCGATGCTCTACACTCGCATGAATTTCACTACGGGCGATGCGGCGGGGCAGAATATGTGCGGCAAGGCAGCTTATGCGGCCTGCCAATGGATTGCGAATGCTTATGAGGGGCCGCTGAAAGGCTTCACCCTGTCAGGGGCCATCGACACGGATAAAAAGCACAGCCAATTGAACACGATCCATTCACGCGGAGCGCGGGTGATTGCGGAAGTGGTTCTACAGCCTCAGATAACGGAGCGTTTGATGCGAGCGACCACGCGGCAGCTCTTCCGCGTTCGCAATGTCTCTCACACAGGTGGGATGCTGGCCGGGACCTCTTCGAATGGGCTTCACGCGGCGAATGGCTTGGCCGCGCTCTTTATTGCGACGGGTCAGGACGCAGCGAATGTGGCGGAGAGCCAAGCCTCGATCTCCTATGTCGATTTACGCGAGGATGGGTCTCTTTACTGGTCCCTTACTTTGCCAAGTCTGATCATGGCGACGTTTGGCGGTGGGACGGGCCTGCCGACCCAGCGGGAATGTTTGGCCATGATGGACTGCGTAGGGAGCGGCAAAGTCGGACGCCTGCTCGAAATTACAGCAGCGACCGTTCTGGCGGGTGAATTATCGCTCTCCTCCGCGATTGTCGCGGGCGACTGGGTCTCTTCACATGACGAACTCGGTCGAAACAGGTAAGGTGTCCCTATGACTGATCGCGTTCTCGTCACCGGCATCACCGGATATATTGCCAGCCATGTCGCCTGTAAGCTGATTGAAAAGGGCTACCAAGTCCGGGGCACGGTCCGGAATAAAGCCAAAGGTCGCCGCGTGCTAGACGCCATGGCGATGAAGGGCATCGACATTTCCGGCGTTGAATTGGTTGAGGCTGAGCTGGGCGCTGATGAGGGCTGGCGGGACGCCGTTAAAGACTGTCGCTTCATCCAGCACATTGCGTCGCCTCTGCCACTCGAGTCGCCATCTGACCGTGAAGCGCTCGTCCCTGAAGCGCGAGCCGGGGCGCAGCGTGTTCTGGAAAATGGTTTTTCTGCGGGGGCGGAACGGATCGTTCTCACCTCATCGATTGCCGCCATGATTAATCAACCGGGGCGAGGGAAGAGCAAAACCTATAGCGAGCAGGACTGGTCCGATTCGGATTGGAAAAAGCTGGCCGCTTATCCTGTCTCCAAGACCCGCGCAGAACTGTCTGCATGGGCTTATGCCAAAGCGCAAGGTCTGGAAAACAAACTCGTCACGATCAATCCAGGCCTAGTGCTGGGACCTGATCCGTTTGATAATGGAGGGGCGTCGCTGGGCGCAGTGCGGGAAATCACCATTCATCATA
>JBCBGR010000351.1:0-2336 GCA_038526555.1 Pseudomonadota bacterium | reverse complement strand
CGCCCTCAAGCCCGATGATGGCGTGGAAGGTGAGTGCGCTTGGCGCTCGAGGCAGGCGGTCGCCGCGGTAAAAGCCAAAACGCAGAGAATAGTCGCCAAGCGGGGTTTTGGCATCGCCCTCGCGCCCATCGATCATGGGCACAGTGCCCGCGCGTCCCCGGCCAAAGGGCGCGGACCAATCTTGGAGCGTCGCAATTCCTGAACCCGTGTTAAATTGGACTGAATGGTTCACAATTATGTCACCTGTAGTTTATCCTCAGTCACTAAACCATGATTGGCGCAAATGTGACATCTGGTCTAGAGGGCTGTCATGTCAGTTAAAAAACGTATCCTAATTGTCGATGATGATGACGCGCTGCGGGAAGAGTTGACTTCCCAATTCGCCTTCTTTGACGAGTTTGAAACCACGGCTGTGGCGAATGCGACAGACGGCATCAAGGAAGCCGAAGACGGCAACTATGATGCGATTGTCCTCGATATCGACCTGCCCGATATGCAAGGCACAGACGCTTGCGCCGTGATGCGCAAACATGGCGTCGCAGCCCCGATCATTATGTTGACCGGCAATACCGGCGAAGCGTCCGAAATTCTGGGGCTTAATAGCGGCGCCAATGATTATGTGACGAAGCCCTTCCGTCTCTCTGTTCTGATTGCCCGCATCCGCGCCCATCTGAGAAGCTTTGAACAGTCAGAAGACGCCACATTCCGGATTGGCCCTTACACGTTTAAGCCTTCCGCCAAGCGTCTCACACCGCCTCAACCGGAAGATGGAAAAGTCGTTCGCGATATCCGTCTGACGGAAAAGGAAACGAACATTCTGAAATATCTCTATCGTGCGGGCGGCAAGCCTGTCGGACGGGATGAGCTGCTGGAAGAAGTCTGGGGTTATAATAGTGGCGTTACCACGCACACACTGGAAACCCATGTCTATCGTCTGCGTCAGAAAATTGAGCCCATTAAAGGCCAAGCGACGATCCTGCTGACAGAAGCGGGGGGGTACTCACTCGCGGGCGAGTAGCTTTATCTTAAATAGCAAGCCTTGTAGGTTCGAGGCCGCATAACTATATTGAGGGTTCAGAAAGGAGGTCCATTATGGCCAAATTTTTGAATGACCTTGTCAAGTGCGGGTAATCCCGTACTCGATATCTATGTCGCCAAGGTATTTGGAACGAACTTGGAATCGGCACGGCGCAGTAGAGCTATGTGGCTAAACTGGCAGTCGGCCAACCTATCGAAGCGGGATCTTCGATCGGTGTATAAAGAGGAGAGGTCGCGCATAGAGTTTGTGAGTGATGGACCCAGAGCACCCCGGAAGGGGCACGTTTCTGGCCTCTCCTGAGCTTACGGATCACTTGAAAGCCTCTCGTTCCTGTCTCTATTACAAGCGTTCTCTAGAACGGATTGAGCGTGTAGCCGCTTTGCTGCAGTTGCGCGTGAGCGGTCATCGCTGAGATGGCGATCTCCACACCCGGCAGAAGGTCGCCCGCAGTCACATCGCGATAAGCGGCGGTTTGCCCACAGAGGATAATCCGCACGCTCTGCTCACGCAGGGCGGAGACGAGCGGTGCATTCGGATTTATAGAGCCGCTCTTGCGCGCCTTGTGGGCATCCTCGGACAGAATATCCATCACCGCCCCGCCGTGAACTACCACCGCCAGATCAATCCGGCTCGGATCAATTCCAGCCTTGCTATGCATATTCAGGAAACGCGCGGCACTCACTAAAGTGCGGTTGAGATCATCCGAATCGTCGGCGGCATCAAAGGCGATTTTGAAGCGCATATCAGCGGGGACTTTTTCTGCGCTCTCAACCAGGGCGGCGGGTCCGTAGCCTTCAATGACAGGACCCGTTGAAAAATCGTCCGGCCCAGCAAAACTCTGCGCGGCGCTGAGTGACAGAGCCAAGGCTAAAAATATTTGACGCATATATTGTCCCCTTCAATGCGTTCAGACACCTAAGGTGGGGGTGTCTTCGGTCTATACTTACACAGGTCAGCCAACCGACAATCATAGCATTTCGGCGTGCGCGCCAGACAGGTGTATCGCCCATGAAGCAGCACCCAGTGGTGCGCGCCCATCATGTGCTCATCCGGTGTCACGCGCAGCAGATTGAGCTCCACTTCGACCACATCTTTGCCAGGCGCCATGCCGGTCCGGTTGGCGACCCGGAAAATATGCGTATCGACCGCCATGGTGGGCTGTCCGAAAGCCTCATTTAGAACCACATTGGCTGTCTTTCGTCCTACGCCGGGGAGTTTGACTAGATCCTCGCGATTGGTCGGGACTTCACCACCAAAATCATCCAGAATCATTTGGGACAGCTTGATGACATTCTTG
>JBCBGR010000350.1:0-2341 GCA_038526555.1 Pseudomonadota bacterium | reverse complement strand
CAAACAACAGGGCTCAAAGGCACTGCTGATTTCGTCAAATCGCTCAAGGAGCTTGGCGATGATTACAAGGCAGATAGGTTGGGTCCGTATTGGGGAGCCTTTGAGCCCTGTTGTTTGTTGAGCGCTGTGGCGGTCAACCAAGTCCCCCGCCAGTTTGAAGCAATCTGCAAGCCCCGCGATCATGCATATCGCCAAAAGTCCCGCTGCAACGGCCCCAATTGGATTTATATCATCCCCAACACGTATGGGGGCGATGCTAGAATACACCCAATAGGATAAAGCGCCGATAATCAGAGCCGGAACTATTCGGCTCTGACTTGGACGTCGCCCCCATCTCAACGTGCTGGTCCAGATACGGTAATGACGCTCTGCTTGTTCAGCGCCTCGGAGTAGACCTCGAAATATTCCTCAAGATGCCGCCACGCACCGTCCGAGTCTTCAACATACGCATCGGCTATGCTGGAGAACCGCGCCTCGGCATCGCCTGATTGGTCACCCAGCCAAAGGAAAATAGTCTGAACGTCTTGTTTGGCTGCAAAGGCTTCCGGCTGTTTTTCCTCATCTGAGGGCATGCCATCGGTCAGAACGATCAGCGTTTTTACAACGTCATTATCGCGACCATTGAGCCGCTCATAGGCTGCCGTCATGGCCGTATAGAGGTTGGTCGTGCCTGATGCGGAGATTGCCGTTAAACTGACAGAGTTCGACGAACACTCCGACTGACCTGTCCCATACCACCGATACCCCGTCTCGAAGACCAGCGCTTCGCAGCTAATATGCTCAGGCAAAGCATCAAACAGCGTGTTCGCCGCTTGAATAACCTCAGGCATGTACCTGTCCATTGATCCTGAAGCATCGACCATGACGACAGCGGAGGCTGACAGTCGGGAAGCCGAAAACGGTGTCAAAGTAAAGTCTATTGCGTTTGATTGGCGGTCAAACAGCGTGACATCACCCTGACGGATCGAGCGTGCCCGCCCACTCCAGCTATCCTGAAGCGTTGCGAGGTATTGCGGCTCGCCATCGGCTGAGTCTTCAATCCGCTTAAGGGAGAGCTCACCGGAGGATGCCACAAATGTAAGGCCAGCTTGCGTGTCGATGATCCGAGCGTTGATGCGAGGATTACCGTCACTGGGAATCTGCCGCACCAGCCCCAGTTGCGGCCCATACAGATCAAGGTCTTTTTGGAACCTCTCAACCGTACTGATCTCGATGTTCACAGGCTCCGTCGGCTCAAGATCAGAGACCAAAGTCTGCGCATCGGTTCCTGCGACTAAGCCGCTTGAAAGGGCCAAAGCGAAAGCTGAAATGAAAAGCCGCCTCATTTGTCGTCTCCACCAACAGGGGCAACGCCTTGATCCAGGTAATTGATCCATGTTCGCGTTTCATCTGGGCGCAGAATTTGGATGGATTTATCCTCCATTCCTGCATCGCCGAAGGCGTTCAAATAGTCCCAGAGCGGCGCATACTGGTCCGGGTGAACCATGAGAGCGACAAAGTCTGCACGCTTGGCCTCACTCAGAATAGCCGCAAGTTCGACTTCCTGAGAGACGGTTTGCGGCACATGAATTGACCCGGCGCTTTCACACGGCGCAGGTACATTTACAAACGGCCCGATGTGAATAATGCGAATGCTTTCATAGCCGTGAATTGCGATATCGCGTGCGATATTCGCGTAGCTTCTTGTCAAATCATTGCAGCGTTGCTCGAAGCCGCTGATCCGCTCAAAGATGCGCCCGCCGTCCCGCTGAAGTTGATCGCCTGTTCCAGAAAAAACCGCATTCGTGGCCTCTGTCGTGAGGTTAATTTGAATGCGGCGGTTCTGATTGCGGCCTCTCTCCGTCTCGGCAATCTCCCGTGCCGCGATAAACACAAAGGTCGCATCAACAAGCGGTTTTTCATCTTGGGCATAAAGCCCGTCACTCTTGGACATGACGACATAAGTCACTTCGATCTTGGGCTTGCCGCCAAAAAGCTGCGCGGATGCTGGCGCGGAGGCTCCCAAAGCTGCGGATACGAATACGAGTGTGGTAATTGCGGTCTTCATCTCAGACCTCCTGATAGTTTGGGTTTTGAGGATTGAAAAACGTGTGCGGTGATGGCGGCCACGACGAGGTTCACACTGCTGAACAGCAAAGCGAGCGGAAAAGCATTTCTGACCTGCGCCTGAAGAACGTCGCGTTGATGATCGATTTCGGCTTGATTGCAGAACGGATTGCCCGGCGCACAATCGACCAATTCTTCCAGAGCCATGCGGGCTTCTGTCGCAGGTCAGAAATGCTTTTCCGCTCGCTTTGCTGTTCAGCAGTGTGAACCTCGTCGTGGCCGCCATCACCGCACA
>JBCBGR010000349.1:0-2357 GCA_038526555.1 Pseudomonadota bacterium | reverse complement strand
CGTCACGTGTTCAACCAAAGCGCCTAGCGCGGTTGTCGCCGGGGGCGCATCAATTGTCTCACCTTCCGCCTGAGCAGCGGCCATGCGCCCTGCGATCAGACCCAACGCGGCTGACTCCACATAGCCCTCAACGCCCATAATCTGTCCTGCAAAGCGCAGGTCTGGACGTGATTTCAGACGAAGCTGTCCATCGAGCAGTTTTGGGCTGTTGATAAATGTATTTCGGTGAATGCCGCCAAGCCGCGCAAAGACAGCCTTTTCTAAACCGGGGATCATGCGGAACACATCCGTCTGCGCGCCATATTTCATCTTAGTCTGAAAACCGACCATATTGTAGAGGGTTCCGAGCGCATTATCCTGTCGAAGCTGCACGATCGCGTGCGCTTTCACGGTTGGATTATGAGGGTTCGTGAGCCCGACAGGCTTCATGGGCCCGTAGCGCAGAGTCTCCGGCCCACGGCTCGCCATCACTTCAACGGGCAAGCAGCTTTCAAAGTAGGGCGTGTCCTTCTCGAAATCCTTGAATTCCGTCTGATCGGCGGCAATGAGGGCTTCAATAAAGGCCTCATACTGATCGCGGTCGAGCGGGCAGTTGATATAGTCTGCACCGTCGCCCTTGTCGTAGCGGGACTGCATCCACGCCACATCGAAATTGATGCTCTCCTTGTAAACAATCGGCGCGATTGCGTCGAAGAAGGCGAGGGAGTCCGTGCCTGTTTCTTCCAAGATGGCTTTGGCCAAACTGTCGGCTGTCAAAGGCCCCGTCGCAATGATGGTGTTACCCCATTCCGCAGGCGGAAGGCCCGTCACTTCGCCGTACTCAATTGTGATGTTGGGATGCTGGGAGAGCATCATCGTTATAGCGTCTGAAAAACCGTCACGGTCTACGGCCAGTGCACCACCCGCCGGGAGCTTGTGCACTTCGCCCATGCCCATAATAAGCGAGCCATTACGGCGCATTTCCTCATGGAGAAGACCAACCGCATTGCCGAGATGATCATCAGAGCGGAACGAATTAGAGCAAACGAGCTCGGCAAAGCCGCCAGACTGATGCGCATCGGTCATCCGTTTGGGTCGCATTTCGTGCAGCACAACAGGCACGCCATGCTCGGCCACTTGCCAAGCCGCCTCTGATCCTGCCAGGCCTGCGCCAATAATGTGAACGGGTTTTGTCATAGGCGCGGACCTAAGCTGGGTTGCAGCCTTTCGCAATATGACGTCACCGTCGCACCGCAGATAAACGGATCGTGACAAGCCTATTGTCAGGATGGCTGTGGGCTCATATGAGTGGTTAGGCGTGCGTTATGTCTGACTTACAACCAAGCCCATATTCCAAGGATTATGAGATCACAGACGCCATGTTTGGGGCGTTCAGATCGCCCGGTGGCATACCGTTCTTTTGGCGGCTTTTTCTCTGCGTAACTGTTCTGTTTTCAGTCTTTGGCTTTCTGGTGTTTCCGCCAGCGATTGGTTCCTATGTCGATTTCGTCCGAACCGCGATCTTAGTAGAAGATGATCCAAGTAATATGGGGTTGTTTTGGGGAGCGTTTGGTAAGTTCGGTCTCATCTGGACCGCCTTTATATTGGGCTATGTCGTTGTTGAAGCATTGCTACGGGCCGCATTCTTCCGAGGCTATTTTTTCGGAGAAACCGAAGCGCAAATTCCCATTCAGTTCGGCGAAGATGAACTTCGCCAAGGGTTCGCTATTTTAGGATTTATCGGTTTGATTTTCGCGGCTTCAATAGCCGCCATTATTGCGCTCATCATCCTCATGGTCATAACATTCGCAATTTTCGGGGAAAATGCGATCGGCCTGACCCTATTGTTGGTTGTCGTTTTTTATATCGGATTTTTCGCCCTATTCATTTGGGTGGGTATCCGCTTCTGTTGCGCGGGGGCGCTCACCGCCCTTTGACAAAGAACGCATGTTATGGCGGCTCGAACGGTTAGCCGGAACCGCTTCTGGGCCTTATTTGGATCAATTCTTGTCGCAGGCTTTATCGGATATGTTGTCACTTATGCTGCCAGTACGACAGGCATGCTCATCGCGTTTTCAGGGCTCGCAATGACGGACCTGTTCACAATTCTGTCTGGACTGGACCCGGAGGCCACACTGGAGGCTCTTGATCGGGCGACAGAGACAGTTTCGTTTCGCTTTGCAACGATCATTGCCATCATTTTGGTGAGTGCGGGTTACAGTTTTTATTCGCTGATCCTCGCTGGCCCGCAGCCTTTCTTTACACGGCAGTGGGCGGAGGCGTCATCGCGCAGCGCTTAGGAAGAAGGATTAGCAAAACGGCCGCACTGGATTTCAGTTCCAGTCGAGTTTCTCAGCCACTTACGGCGTTTCACCACT
>JBCBGR010000348.1:0-2395 GCA_038526555.1 Pseudomonadota bacterium | reverse complement strand
CCCTGGTTGATGTCGACGATCAAGTCGACATCGGGTCGCTGTTCTCTGACTACCCGCGTGCATCCGATCGGGTCATCAGGTCCAAGTTTAAGTTTGAGAATTTTAGCAGGCCCGGCTTTCGCCGCAGCGCGCCCCATGTTGTCAGGACTATCAAGACCAACAGTCATGACAGTCTGCAATTCTCGGACATTTACGTTCACCAGGTCCCAGATGCGTGTATTTCTACGTTTGCATTCGAGATCCCAAAGCGCGCAGTCCAGGGCGTTACGCGCTCCGCCCGAAGGCAGTTCCGCATTTAAGCGGTCAAATGAGAGCGGGTTAGCGGCATTTCCAAGATACGCTTCTATCTGCGCTTTGATCGTCGCCGTCGTTTCGCCGGTGAAGTAGACCCCACTTGCTTCGCCGTGGCCAATGAAACCATCCTCCTTAACTGTGACTTGGACGACATCCGATGTTTTGAAAACATGTCCGGAAATGACAAAAGGTGTTTTGAACCGGAAGCTTCGTTCGATGACAGAGAACTTGGTCATGACGCCGAGCGGTTGAAGTCTAATGACTCCAATTGGCCGACTATCGGGTCAGAACCAAACCTGAAGGAGTCAAAAGCGGGAACGCCATATCGTTGTGACAGATCCGCCAGCAAGATGCGAGCGGCGCTCTCCTCCAAGGATGAGCTGTTTACGCTGATCCCAACACATTGAATAGCCGGGTTGGTCAATTGCCCGACGGATATCGTCTTCTCGATGACGTCTCCAATACTCGGTAATGGAAAGTCCGACCATCCGCTAATGACCGATCTGCCGGCCTCATGGCACACAACAAAAGCGTCTGGTTGCGAACCTACAAGAAGTCCGTGGCTGACGGCACAATATCCAGGATGGTGAAGGGCGCCCTGGCCCTCGATAATATCCCAATGATCGGGATCTGCGTCGGGTGAGACCAGTTCGGCTGCGCCCGTTAGAAAATCACTCACAACGGCATCGATGGGTATGCCTTCGCCTGCGATCATTATGCCCGTCTGACCTGTAGCTCTGAAGTCTGCGGACCAGCCGTGATCTGTTAGGGCTTTCGCGATTGAAAGTGCCGTATACTTTTTGCCAACGGCGCAGTCTGTCCCCACTGTTAGGAGCCGACGGCCCGTCCGTTTGCGACCTGTGCCGACAGGAAGAGAAGGCGGAGGTACTCTGACATCAATCAGCCTTGCGCCTGCTTGCGCGGAGGCCTGACGCAGTTCGTCTATACTATTGAGCGGCGTGTGGAGACCCGCCACAATATCAATGCCCTGTCTGGCGATCTTGATGAGTGATTGAAGCATGTCTTTAGAAATCACGCCACCAACATTGGCAATCCCGATCAACACGCTTTTGACGCCTGAGCGCGAAAGGCCTTCAATGCTCAAATCATGAAGGCCCAGATCAATGGTCTCATCTGATGATCGAATTTGCCCAATGCACTTCTCAGAACACCAGTCTCTGAGTCCAAATCCCGTCTTGGCGTAGGTCGGGTCAGACTCTGTCCCGAGAAAGAGTGCGTAAGGGGGGGCGAGCTTTGTTACAGTTTGTATTTGTCTCGCGCTCATATTTAGCCCTTGCATTCTGGGGGTGTGCAGATAGCTTTGTGTATACACAGTGTCGGCAATAGAAAAGAGTGAACTATGAAACGCGTCGTCGTAACGGGGGGTAATGGGGGAATTGGCAGCGCCATTGTCACCCGCCTTTTGCAAGAGGGCAGTGACGTTGTCTCACTCGATTATTCTGGCAGGGCGCCAGATGGGGCCGTCGATATTCACTGCGATGTCACAAATTTGGATTCGGTAAAAACGGCTTTTGAAAGCCTCGACGACCTTTGGAAAGAACATGCCCCGACATTATTCGTGGCTTGCGCAGGGATCAGCCGACCGGGACATTTGCTCTCCATGCCCGCTGAAGACTTTGAGGCAATGATGGCTGTAAATATTCGAGGCGTCTTTCTGACAGCACAAGCTGCCGGTATGCGAATGGCGCGCGCAGTAGACCAAAGCGAAGAGACCGTAGACGCCTCAATGGTATTTATATCATCCGTCGCTGCTCAACAGGCATGGGCTTGCGAAGCTGGGTATAGTGCGACGAAGGCGGCAGTATCATCCTTGACCCAGGGTTTTGCTGTTGACCTGGCGCCTTATAAGATCCCCGTTAATGCGGTTGCACCTGGTCCGATTGATCATGGTTCAGAGAATATGGCCACAACACGTACGGACCCCGATATTTATCGCCACGAAATTGAACGCACGCCACTGGCGCGTCTTGGGAGCCCTGAAGAAGTCGCCGAGAGCGTCCTAAGGTTGGCTCAAATGCGTTGGGTGACAGGTCAGGTTATCACGGTTGACGGTGGATATATGGCAACGGGTCTTAATTAC
>JBCBGR010000347.1:0-2427 GCA_038526555.1 Pseudomonadota bacterium | reverse complement strand
GTTCAACTATCGCGCGCGCCTGTGATGTTTGACAAACAGACGCCGCGCGCAGGCTGGACTCTACGGCGTGATTGGCGGCATTCAAAGCAGCCATACTTTCTGCGATATGATCCATCAATTGATCTGCATATTCGGCCTCAGCGATAGCCACTGTCACATCTTGCGGGCTGGCCTCATTATAGGTCGCGCCAAGCTCAACTATTTGTTCGATCCGGAACTCTGCTGTCTTCAGTCGATCCGCGATGTAACTGGCATAGGGAATACCTTGTGACGCGCGTTGTCGTTCCTGCATCTGCGCATCAGTCACCAAAAGATTGATTGCGGTGAGCCGATCAAGGCTGGCGGGTAAAGCGTCCCGATTTGTCCGCGCATGTGCAGCTAAAAAGAGCTCCAGTGTTGATTGATACTCGCTGTTCAAAACGCTCAATGCACGATCTGGGTAGAGGGAGAGAGCGAGGATATCGTAAGCAACGACTTCGTCTGCAAGTGCGCCGCTCACCTCTAAAAGCTGGACTAGGGCGTCCCGTGTGGGGGCGATATTGAGGCAAGCATCATCTTCGCAAGGTTGAGGGCGTTCTGAGAAAAGTGTGAACGACGTTTCAAGCGCCTGCCCTGCCCGTGGAAGAAGGTCATCTACCTTATCAGGATCGAACTGCGCGCAGTCGCTTACGGGCGCTTCGGGAACTGTAGCAGCAGCGAGGCGCGTCTCCCAACTGACTGCAAATGCGCCTGCAAGGGCACTATCGCCAGCGTCTCCTGTCTCAAACAATGTTTGCGGTGCGATCGATTGCGGTAATGTCGATACAACATTGTCATCTGACCCGCTCTCAGTGCCTGATGAACAGGCCGATAGGATCAGGGCCGAGAGCACCGGGACAGCGATGCTGGAGAGGGGTGTCTTGAAATAGTCCATCAGATTCGCCCCTGCGAACCACAGGCGACGTGGCCTGCATCAATGTGTTTATTCTTTATGACACCCGTCCGCCTGTTGCAGGCCTGCTCAATATTTTTAGCACCAAGGATAGCTACAATTCTGCGGATTTGCATCGGTATCAACACATCATCGTGCGATGATCCGCCAATGCGGAACCAGCTGCTCGTGTCGCTTATACCAATCGCTTTGAGTTGACGAGCGGTGTAAAGGTGCTGTTCTGGCGGAACGCCTGCCTGTTTAACCCATCTGTTGATGCTGCTCGCGCGGATCGATTGTGCGTCGCTATGGATCGAACTGACCGCATCATTCATAAAGCCAAAATAGTAACCTGTAACATCGCCGAGAACAGGGATTTGTCCAAACGCCGTTTCGGCCTCCTGCAAAGTTGTCTTGAGTTGATTGAAGGCTTTGTCCCCACTGGTGCGGCCTTTAGGGTTGATCCAATCCTCATAATATTGCGTGATTTCCAGGGCCTGATCCACTTGGCCTTTTGCGGCGGCGATGGCAGCGGCTGCTTCGGAATATCGACCAATCGCTTCGCGGGCTTTTTCAACACGTCCGTCAATAAATTCACTGCGAGGGATTTCAAATATCTCAAAGACTTGATCCGAAAAATCGACGCTTGATTCAAAATTAGCAAAGACATCAGACGGCGCAGATGCAACACCATTGATGCGCCCCCAGACTTGCTGATGCTCTTTCATGAACTTGATCACTTCAGCCTGATGGGTGACCTCACGATCTGGCATCTCCTCGCTGATTATTTGTGACGCTAATTTGGCGGCATTGGCATAGATCCGCCTGACCTCCTTCAGTCTGACATCATTTTCTTTCTGCTGGATCAATAGATCTTCTAAAGTCGCTTCCTTGGCTGCGATCGCATTAGTTAGTCCATCCTCGAGTTCATAAAATAGCTCTCGCCCATTTCGCGCGTAATCGGTGTCTTCCAGAGGATCGGGAAAATAGGCATCAAAAACATCCCGATTGACCGAAACCCATTCGGATAGTTCCTTGCTGTAGGAGGCCATTCCACCGATTTGGTTGCGTAATTTGGTCGATGATTGGCGAATGCGTAAGTTCGCTTCTCGCCGGGCTGCATTAAGGTTCAGGTCGTCGCGGGTCAGTTCGGGCTGCTTGGCGCGGTAATCTTTTAAGTGCTGTCGAATGGCGACGAGCGTCTCTTCCGCCTCGCGAATATCGTCCTGATTGGGCGGAACGTCTTCTGGGAGAGCGAGGATCAGATCGCGTTTCGCGTCATGTGGAGCGCGTGATTTCTTCGCTTCTCTGATAGATGTGTCATAACTGTCGACAATATTGAGCCACTTATCTCGCGTCTCATCATTTGGCTTCACATTATTGATGTGGTTGCGACGCTTGATCTCTAAATCAGCAATAATTGCATTGCGTTTCTCGAGTTCAACATTCACTTCTTGAAGGAGTTGTACACGCGTGCTGCCAGTCGGATCCTCACTCTCGAGTGTTTCCAATGTTCC
>JBCBGR010000346.1:0-2479 GCA_038526555.1 Pseudomonadota bacterium | reverse complement strand
TGAGCGCGTATTCATAAGTATCGGTGAAGATAACGGGCGCGATAAGCGCGTTGAAGACACCCCCCAAAACGCCACCCAGTGACATCACAATATAGAAGGCCGTAAGCTTAGACGCCTCAGGCCGCGTCTCAACAAGACGGACATGACAGTAATAAGCGATCACAAAGAAAAAGAGCAGACACAGGCCGATCACGGCAAAGGATTGCAAGGACGGGAAAACAATAAGACCAATATTGACCAGAACTACCCAGGGTATGAAAGCACCCAGACGTGACGACGTCAGAATTGGCTTTTTCGCGAAGGCAAAGACAAAGGTCAGCAGATAGAGCGCCAGCGGCATAATCCAGAGAAACGGCGCCGAGGCGATATTATTCGTCATGAAGCTGGTCACACCCAGCATCAAACTCGATGGGATAAAGGCGAGAAGAATCCAGAATAGAATGGTCTGGCGTGCTAATGGAGCGCTTTGTGTTGCGATTGAGTTCGGCTTGAAATGGATGCGCTCTGTTGTTCGTTGCTTAAAACCGATCCATCCAGTAAAGCCGGCTCCCAAAATCAGGATGACATAACCCACCATCCAAAGAGCTGTTTGCTCGCTCAAGCTAATGAACGGTTCGATGAGAACGGGATAGGCGCACAAGATCAAAAGGCTGCCAACATTAGAGGCACTGTAAAGAAAGTAAGGGTCTTGCGCGTCAGGATGATCTGTCAGGCTAAACCACCGCTGCATAAGCGGCGCATTTGCGGATAGTGCGAAAAAGGGTAGCCCGACAGTCGCAAAGAATAAGCCCAGCAGCCAGAAGATGGGCATATCAGTTTCAGGAACAGTTACCGTTCCCACAGCCAGCGGAAGGAATGCCAATCCAATCGCTGTAATGACCAGATGAAGCCCTATTTGATGCTTAAAGGCGAGGTATTTCGCGCTGAGGTGGGCGTAGATGTAACCGCCGAGCAACAGCGCCTGGAAAAACACCATGGCTGTGTTCCAGACGTTTGGCGCGCCACCCAATAATGGCAGGATCAGCTTAGTGAACATGGGCTGGACGGAAAATAACAGCGTCGCCGATAGGAAGATCGTCGCTGTAAAGACAACCGCCAAAAGAGTTGTTGGCTGATTTTTACGCTTTGCAGTCTGGCTCTGATAGGAGACTAAGGACATTGTCACACTCCATGTTTTACAAGGAGCGCTAGTTAAGAAACCTCGCTGAGACGCTAAGCTTAAAGCTTAACAAATCACGAATATCAGTCGAAGTAATCAGCGATGTCGGCCCAGTTCATAACCCGGTCGTAGCGCGTCTCACCTACATTGTGAGGCGCATCGTAGAGGACAGGCATTCCTTTGAATCCCGGAAAATGCTTTGGGCTGTCATCGATCAGATAGTCTGTCCCCATCACTTGTTTCGGGCCGCAAAACACGAAGAGGTGTGGGTCTAGAAAAGGGAAATGCTCTTTGAGCCATTCGATTTTGGGCATGATGGTATTCGGAAACTCCATCGCCGCCGTGCAGATCACAATCGCGTAGCGCTTGTTTAGGTCCTCCAAAACTTCAACGCAGCCTTCCATCAGCGGGAGGTGACGCATGAGCGTCCCTTCCGTAACGTGGTCGACCATGACCTGCCGTTCAGGCTCTGGCAGAGATCTGAGAAAGCTCACAAAGCTCTCATTCTGATAAGATGTTCCAAAACGATCATTGAGCCAGTCACAGAGGTATAGCCCAGTGTCAGCCATGACATGATCCATATCGACAGCAATTTTTGGGCGATCTAAAACAGCCTTCATGGCTTTCTCCATAAAAAAACGCCGCCTGAAAGGCGGCGCATTAAATCATTATTTACAGCAACTTACACAGATTGATTTGTATAAGCTTTCAGCTCTTTCCGAGCGACTTGCATCCGGTGAACGGCATCAGGACCATCGGCGTAACGCAGCGTCCGCATTTGGATAAACATACCCGCGAGCGGTGTATCTTGGCTGATGCCAACGCCCCCATGCATTTGCATCGCTTCATCAATGCACTTCAGGGCTGCTTGAGGCGCCGCCACCTTGATCATGGAGATGTAAGGCGCTGCGGCACGGTGATCACCCGTATCCATCATGGCGGCCGCCTTCAGGCAGAGAAGACGCGCTTGCTCAACGGCGATCCGGCAGTCCGCAATAATGTCATAGTTCGCCCCCAGCTTGGCCAGAGGACGTCCAAAGGCTTCGCGAGACACAGCACGCTTGCAGAGAAGCTCAATCGCGCGCTCGGCTTGGCCGATGGCTCGCATACAGTGGTGAATACGGCCCGGGCCAAGACGCCCTTGGCTGACTTCAAACCCACGCCCTTCTCCAATCAGAAGCGCATCAGCCGGAATCCGGACATTTTCAAACTTCATATGAAGGTGTCCATGCGGCGCGTCATCCTGTCCGAAGATGGTCATCGCTCTCAATTTTGTGATCCCGGGGAGGTCAGCCGGAACAACAAACATGGAGTGCTGTT
>JBCBGR010000345.1:0-2483 GCA_038526555.1 Pseudomonadota bacterium | reverse complement strand
CGGTTTCATGATCATCACACATCGGGTCAGGGCGCGATGGTGTGTGATCTGTCGGGACAGAAATATGACTGTAATCAGGCGTATCACCGGGGCGAAATGGCGGTTCTGGCACGTGGAGCTTGGACGTGTTGGAACGGTTCGATGAAGGGGATGTCGCCATAGGGTGAGAAGCCTTTAGAGCCCGGTGCGGTTTAGACCGGATAGTCAACCGCTAACTTGGCCCCCTTTATGAGATTTCGCCATCATATGCTTGGCGGCAAAATGACGATCCTTGGCAAATCATTCCGGTTTGCGTAAGAAGTGTAAAATATTTTATGCGTTTGAGGCTGCGGCGCTCAATCGCAGGGGTGTCTTATGAGTACGCGTAAATCTTCAGGACCTAGTCAGATCGACAATATTGATGCCAAGATCCTGCATCTTCTGCAAGCGAATGCGGGACTTTCAGTGGCAGAAATCAGCGAGCAGGTCGGCTTGTCATCATCGCCCTGTTGGCGTCGGATAAAGCGGCTGGAAGAGCTGGGCATCATTGATCAACGCGTCACCTTGCTGGACCGGGAACAACTGGGCCTTGATTTTGAAGTCTTCGTGGCCGTCAAACTCTCGCTCCCCAACCGGACTAATATGGAAAAGTTTGAACGCGAAGTCGGTCGTATGCCGGAAGTCGTCCAGTGCGCGGTGGTTACCGGGGCGGTCGATTTCATGCTCCGTATCGTAACAACCGACATGCACGCCTATGAGACATTCCTGCGCGAAACCTTACTCTCCATCGACTTGATCAGCGACGTGCAAAGCCGGATCGTCTTGCGTCAGGCCAAGGATACAACGGCGCTTCCGCTCAATCTCATCAGCCCGGCTGTGCCAAGGTACTAGAGGAAGTATTGGCTCACTTGCCGAGGCCTCGGGTCTTTAGCCAATCGGTTTGCGTGGCATAGTAGCCCTCGACCTTCGTTTTAGGCGTCTGATTGGTCATTTCTTTGAGGCTGCCTGTTTCTGACTGATTCAGGTTGTGATCGGCGTTGGCAAACTCTTCGATTGCTAGAGTGGCATTCGGATTATTCCCAATCGTTTCGGAATAAAGCGCTCGGACTTTTCGCCAGTTAATATTTAGATCGCGTTCGCCGAAGAGTGCCAGGACGTCGACATCCAGTTGTGACAACATTGTGTCGAAGTCTTCGATGAAAATATAATCACAGAGGTCTTCATCGACCCTCGGGCATTGACCGTCCCGACAGCTCGCCTGCTGACTTTCATACTGAGCCTGATTGGGCCAATCGCCTCTCATGTTCAGGGTATATTCGTTCGCACGAAGTGTGGACGTCGCCTGCAAATAGGATTCGTAAGGCTCTTGGGTTCTAAATGCTTTGCAGCCCGCCTGCCATTCCGCTCTGAGTTGCTGAGCAAGCTCAGGCGTACCATCTTCATAAGGCAGGTTAGATAGCAGAAGGTGGGCGAAATTATCCTCAGCTGTTGTGCCGCTCACAGATATCCAGAAATTCAGTTCGTCATCCTGTAATAATGCGATCGGCGCGATCCATCCGGCGCGACTCACCCCCCATAGTCCAATATTGTCGGAACCAGGCGCGCCTGTTTGGCGCAGATAATCTTCCGCTGCGATGACTTCCTCTGCGCTGTCATAAACGGACTGATTGATGTCGAACGTGCCGGAGCTCTGCCCTTGTCCGGGTTTGTCCCAGGTGGCTGTCGCAAATCCGAGGGCGTTAAACCGTGGGCGGAGATCGCCATACATATTCCATCCCCGGACATCTGACGGTCCGTAGCCGTGAATGAAAAGTATAAGCCCGTTAGCGGGATCAGCCGGGCTATCGAACATCCCAGACAGTATATTTTCACTTGCAAAGAACTTAAAGTCGACGGTTTCGCCCGCGGGAAACGGGGACGTAAGTTCCTTCGCAGTGGAGTTTGGCTCGCTCTTACAGGCAACAGCAAACACAAGAAATAGGGTATAAACCCAGCAATAAAGGAAACGGAACATGCAGGTCTACTGGGCTTGTTCGGAGTGCTGAGACAATCCGTTTAATGCGGCCTTGCTGACAGAATCGAAACTCTCTTTATTCTGGCTAATAGACGAAAGGATCATAGCGCCTTGGATGCTGGCTAGGGTCGTTTGAGCTTTCTGAGACGGTTGAGGTGTTTCGGCGTTGGCATAGACCGCTTCAAGCCATTCAATATTACGATTGAGGAAATCTTGCACTGCATGTGTGACTTGCTTGGGGAGGCCAGGTGACTCCGCGCCCAGCATCACACATAAGCAAACCCGGTTATCAGATCCGAGTGCTGATCGATATTCCGAAAGGAAAGCACCAAGGCGCGTTTCTGGATGACTTGTTTGATGCGTTGCACCGTATAGCCTGTCAAAAAAGCGATCTGCATAGCGCTGCACCATAGCCTCGCCCAAGTCTGCTTTCTTGGGGAAGTGATAATGCAAGCTGGCGCTCTTAATGCCGAGTTCGCTGGCTAGGTCG
>JBCBGR010000344.1:0-2487 GCA_038526555.1 Pseudomonadota bacterium | reverse complement strand
GTCCGCAAAGGCATTTGCCATCCGACGTTGGACCTGTGGGACATGGGGAAAAGCATAAATCTGCCCGTGCGGATGGTGAAGCGTGACTCCGACCGACTCACCCCGACTTTCAAAGGGCATCACAAAGTCAGCGCCCGCTTTGAACAAAGCCTCATAACGGTCATTCCAAGCCGCCAGAAGCAATCGCCGCCGCGCCTGCCCGACTGACCAAAGATTGCCCTCTTGTGCGGGCGTATAGACGACCACATCGCAGTGACCTTTGGCGACGCGGCCTTGCGTGCCGGGGACCTCCATCGGTACAGGAGCTTCCCGATGCAGGCTCGTGAATTTGTTTTCAAATATCGCGACTTCAAAATCTTCAAACGGGATTTCAGTCGGCGGCCCTCCCGGCTTTGATGGCGCAAGGGGATCGTCAGCGGCGCTCGGCTTAAACGTGCGGTTCTGCCGATGGGGCGCGTATAGATTCCATTCCTGATCAAAGGGGTGGAAGCGCAACTCACCGCCCTTCGCGACCTCAAAATCATCTTCAGGGAGGGGCGTTCCTGTATGTGGCGCATAGCCATAGAGCCAGAGGTCTCGACCGTCTTTCTTGGGGTGAAGGCGACGGTAGATAGGCGCACCACCCATCTTCGTTTTCAAAATATCATTGGCAAAATCGGTCATGGCAATGAGCCGAGCCGTTAAGCCATCTTCGTCCCCCTCGCAATGGAGGCAGGCCTGTCGCTAGAAAGGTTTCACCGCACCAAGGAACGCCGTGCCTGCAATCAATATCCAGTAAAAGTAAGCGACATTCCGCCCAATCGAGATTGACCGTGTCAGTGACGCCTCGACTTCGGGATTAGGGCCTTCAGCCAGTGTGCGGAAATGCTTCTGCCATTCCGCCATCACCCAACGCAGCACGACGCCGATACAGAGCGCCATGGCAAAGACCCAAATCTTGGCGGTGTACCAATATTGGCCTTCTCCGGACTCAAACGGGCCCATACCCATCCATGACGTGATGCAGACGATAAATAGCGTGGGGATCAGCAGGTAACGCGTCCAATCCTCAATCAGGTAAAGACGGTCCGCAGCAGGCGTCTTGCGTTTCGCAAACGCCGTCCAGGTCAGGGCAAACCAGGCCGCAAACGCGATCCACATCCCGACAAGCCAGCCGCCGCCAAAGGGGTGCATTCCCCAGAGATATCCCATGTGAAGGCCTAACGGCAGGAGCGAGATAATGCCGGTTCGCGCCATCACGTCGATCCGGTACGCCGTATCCATATGACGCATCCGCTCGTCATAAGAGAGTTTCGGATCACAGACTTTATAAGATGTCTGGAACACACCCCACTCGCCGCCGAGCCAATAGACCATCGCCAGAATATGCAGCCAGCGTAAGACACCCAGTGTCACCATCGTGAAGTCCCCTTTGTCCCTTTAACCCAACGCGTCCCCATGCGTTGTTGGCGCCCCTCCCCAGAGCGCCAAGACACCAAAAGCGCTATTCACGCGTCTCTGCGTTGAGAATTGTCAGCCTTCGCCAATATCTTCCATGACCGCTCAAACCGACCTTAGACCCCCGTCTTAGACCAAAGTCGCTCTTTTCCTACGAGATTGATCGGCTCACACCCCAGACTGGGCCCGACCAACAGGGCAACAGGACTATTGGGGAGACATGATATGGTCGATAAACAGGTGAAACACGAACCGAGCGAGGCCGCGAAAGCCGCCTATTGGCGCTCGGCGAAACGGCTGACAATCAGCCTTCTGGCAGTCTGGTTTGCCGTCTCTTACGGCGCGGGCATCCTTTTGCGAGGGTTCCTGGATCAATTTTCAATTGGCGGCGCGCCCTTGGGCTTCTGGTTTGCGCAGAACGGCGCCATCTATGTCTTCCTCATTCTGATCGTTGTTTACTGCATTCAGATGACCAAGCTGGAAGATAAGCACGGGATCCGGGGGTAAGGTCATGGATCAGACATTCTGGACATATTTCTTCGTTATCCTGACCTTCGGGATTTATATTGGTATCGCCATTTGGGCCAAAGCGGGCTCAACGGAAGAGTTTTACGTCGCAGGACATGACGTCCCTCCGACAGTGAACGGTATGGCAACCGCCGCTGACTGGATGAGCGCCGCCTCTTTCCTGTCTATGGCAGGGCTGATTGCCTTCTTGGGCTATGGCGGTTCTGTCTATTTGATGGGCTGGACAGGCGGTTATGTGCTGCTCGCGCTCTTGCTGGCGCCATTCCTTCGGGAGTTTGGCAAGTTTACGGTCCCGGATTTTGTGGGCGACCGTTATTACTCCAAAGCCGCACGGATCATCGCTGTGATCTGCGCGCTCTTTGTCTCGTTCACCTATATTGCGGGACAGATGAAAGGCGTGGGCGTGGCCTTCTCCGGCTTCCTGGGTGTTGATTTTAACGTCGGCATCATCATCGGCATGGCCATTGTGTTCTTCTACGCCGTGCTCGGCGGGATGAAAGGCATCACCTATACGCAGGTCGC
>JBCBGR010000343.1:0-2546 GCA_038526555.1 Pseudomonadota bacterium | reverse complement strand
GACGCGCTGCGCGAGCAATTCGCACCATTCCCAAGGTTCTAGGCCGTCCAAGCATGTCTCAAGCTTCTTCAGGCTGAGCGGTGAATTGTCATTGAGCTCAATCGGACCGAGCGGTGTGTCATCAAAGTAAGTGCGATGCGGGCGCGGCTTGTGGATGAGCGCCTTGATTCCGGCCGGGTCCAGACCGATCCGCTTCAGAAGCGTCTCTGTCGGCATTAATCCATGTGTTTTTATGAAGGGCCAGGCGTCAGGCGCTGTGAGATGGAACAGGCGCGGGTGACGGGATGCAAATTCTTTGGGTGACATGCTTGGCACATAGCAAACATGAAGAGGGTGCAGGAGCCTGAATTTAACGCATGTTTATTTACTGATAATCATTCGCAAGGTTATTGACAATCGTTTGCATCTGGCTATTTAGTAAATGTGATCCATTGTATTTGCAATAACATCAACACGAAGGCCGTCGAAGCGGCGGCCTCCGCCGGTGCGGAAACGGCGGCATGTGTTCAGAAGGCTTGTGGCACGCGGTTTCAGTGTGGGCAGTGCCGCTCAGATATTGATTCTCACCTGAAAAACTGGCGTCAGACTCGCCCGCTTCTTGACGCGGCTGAGTAGTTTTTCGCGCTAATGATTTGCAGGTGCGCCGCACCTGATTAGCGCTCGCAACTAGACTGCATTTTTCGCCCATTCTGCGACAATTTTCCCTGCAGTTGCAAATCGTTAGCCGCTATTTCCATTGACCCAGCTTAAGCGCTTCTCATAGACGAACCTCATGAGAAAAGACCCTGAAATGATTGCTCACCTCAACAAAGCGTTGAAGGCCGAGCTGACCGCAATCAACCAATATTTCTTGCATTACCGGATGCTCAAGGACTGGGGCGTCGCGAAGCTGGCCAAGAAGGAATATGAAGAGTCCATCGAAGAGATGAACCACGCCGATGAGATCATCGAGCGCATTCTTTACCTTGGCGGCCTGCCTAATTTGCAGGATCTTGGTAAGCTAAATATCGGCGAAGACGTCAAAGAAATTCTCGAATGCGATATGAAGCTCGAAGATCACGCCATCCCCATGTATAAGGACGCGATAGAATATGCTGAAAGCATTCGTGATTACGTCACCCGTGATCTCTTGGGCAAAATCCTCTCAGAAGAGGAAGAGCATGTTGATTATCTCGAAACGCAATTCGATCTGATTGAGCAAATGGGCATTGAGCGCTACATTCATCTCAACAGCGCCCCTGCCAACGAAGGCGAATAATCGGTTTAAAGCTAGGCTTTCGTCTCAGACCAAACAGCCATAAGAGTTCCGCCGGGCTCACGGAACTCAAACCGTCGGCCGCCCGGAAATTCGAAGATATCCTGTATGAGCTACGCGCCTGCAGCAACAATCTGATCGCGGTCAGCTTCCAAATCGTCTGATTTCAGGACAATGAGGGGTGGCCGCAGGTCACCGCGCTCAATCCCGCCGCCAAGACCCGCGCCCTGTATATCACGATAGTTCGGTCCGTAATTGATAAAGGACCAGCCAAAAGCGTCTGCGAAAAAGCTCTGCGTTGATTCCAACTCCGGCGAAGTGAATTCTACATAATCAATCGAGAGAGACATGTGAGTCTCTTAGCGGCAAGACGAAACGTTACGAGCGGACGGAAACAGGTTTCGGTTGCTTGTCCACACCTTTGGTTGATGTCAGTTATCTGAAATCATTTCGTCGCAAAACTGTCACTTGGCGAATGCCCCTTCTCTTCTGTAACAGCGCCTTAACAGGATTGGACAGGGCAACTGTCCGGGCTTGAAGCTGAAACGGCGAGCCATAGGCGCGCTTTATTATGGGTTTAACATGCCTGGTATTGAACTGTTCGGCATTATCGGCTTTGCGCTGGCTGCCTATTCCGTGATTGCGAATGACGCGATCCAAACCTTAGGAACTTTTCTTCGGTCCAACCAGCATCGGAGCTGGTTTGTCCTCTGGTTGTTTGCTGGAGCCATCCTGATCGCCGTGATGGCTTACGGCTATTTCGCCTATAATACGGATGTCGCTTTCGACCGTTTGAATAATATTCCGTACCCGGAAAACGGCGTGCAGTGGTACCATATAATTCCGCCCGCCGTTCTGATCATTCTGACCCGAGCCTCGGTGCCTGTGTCGACCACCTTCCTCGTCTTGACCATGTTTGCGCTGACTGGAGGAACCCAAACCGAAGGCGTTCTCGGCTCCATGCTGATAAAATCAGCACTGGGTTACGCGGTCGCATTCGGCACTGGTGTCGTCGTTTACACACTGATTTCGCGCTTCTATGAACGCTGGATTGCCAACACGCAGGAACAGGGGGCCGCGAGCTATTGGTATGTCTTCCAATGGATGACGACTGCCTTCCTCTGGTGGCAGTGGTTGGCCCAAGATTTGGCAAATATTTTCGTGTTCCTGCCCCGCGAAACCTTAGAAATTGCTGGGGAAACGCAAGTCACGATCGCGGCGTCCACTGTGATGTGGGGCGGGTTCCTGACACTCGGTCTGCTGGCCTACACGTTCAGCCGTCGCGGCGGCA
>JBCBGR010000342.1:0-2550 GCA_038526555.1 Pseudomonadota bacterium | reverse complement strand
GAAGGCGTCTATATTTATGCCGGTCATCCTGGAGCCAATAATGGGGAAGCAGGTGGGGGCTTGGGCTACTGGACGACACTGACACCCGGCTTCGGCATCGGGTTTGCTTCCGACGGAGAAACGAATTCCCTTTCCAACCGATTTGGCATCGAACTTCCTTTTGCAGCGCGGCTGCATCAGAAAGCTCCTGAAAAGAACATTGCCATTATCAAGGCCTCGCGCGGCGGAACTTCCCTTGCACTGGGAGCTTCTGGATACGGAGATTGGTCGCTTGATTACTCCGAAGGGAACCGACGCAACTCTTACGACAACGCCCTGACCGCAATCTCTGGCGCTATGACGAACCGCGATATTGATGGGGACGGCGCGATGGACGTGCTCACTCCCAGAGGCATTCTCTGGATGCAGGGAGAGTCTGATGCTGCTCATACAGCCGAGACGGCCGCAGCTTATGAAGAGAACCTCACTCGGATGATGAACCTGTTAAGGGCAGCTTTGTGGACGGATGAACTTCCTGTCGTGATCGGTCAGATCAAGGATTCAGGCGATACCCCAGAAACTCGGGTCATGCCCTATTCGCCAGAAGTTATTGCTATTCAAAATGAATATGCAGCCTCCCATAAGTGCGCAACCATCGTAAAAGTTACAGAAGGTTTTGAGTTTCCAGAAGATGATCCATGGCACTATCTTTCAGAGAATTATTTAGAGCTCGGAGAAGCCTTTGCAGACGCTGTACTCGCCTTAGAAACATCTTGCCCGCCAGGTGATTGAGAAGTTGCTTTCCATATCTATTCGCCAAAGCTCCATCCTATTGCCTCCCGCACAAGATTTTCTTCGGGAAATATCTGTCTGAACGATAAAAATAGTAACTAAGGGGACGATTATGTTCAGATCATTGATGGCGACAGCGGCTGCTTTTGCGCTCGCTGCCTGCACGACCGAAATTCCAGAGGTTGCTGGCGATGACGGGGAAATTCAGCCCATCAAGGCCGTGACCACATCCGAGGTGACGCACCCCGACTGGTCACGCGACGCCGTGATCTACCAGATTAATACGCGCCAATATTCGCAAGACGGCACATTCAAGGTCGTGGAAGCAGACCTCGACCGTATCCAGTCACTCGGCGTGGACATCCTCTGGCTGATGCCGATCCACCCGATCGGCGAAGCCAGACGCAAGGGCGAGCTAGGCAGTCCCTACGCCGTCGCCGACTTCAAAAAGGTCAACCTAGAGCTAGGCACAGAAGATGACTTCCGCTCCCTTGTGGACGCCGCACACGCGCGCGGCATGAAGGTCATCATCGACTGGGTCGCCAACCACACGGCTTGGGATAATTGGATGATCACCGAGCATCCGGAATGGTACACGCGTGATGCTAATGGTGAGATGACGCATCCGCCGGACACGGACTGGCTCGACGTGGCGGACCTCGATTATGACAATGAGGCGCTGCGCGACTATATGCGTGAGGCCCTCGCTTACTGGGTCGAGGAATTCAACATTGATGGCTATCGCTGCGATGTGGCGGGTATGGTGCCGACCGACTTCTGGAACAGTGTGCGGCCACGACTAGACGCTGTCAAACCCGTCTTCATGCTGGCCGAATGGCAGCAACCCGAACTGCATGAAGAAGCGTTTGATGCGTCCTATGCCTGGCAGTGGAAAGAGATCATGCAAGGCATCGTGGCGGGCGAGAACACGGTCGCTGACCTTGCGGGCTACTACGACGAATATCAGAGCGACTGGCCGATTAATGCGATGCGCATGGCCTACACGGACAATCATGACCAGAATACGTGGGATGGCTTGACGCAAGAGATTTACGGCGACGCCTATGAGGCCGGCGTCGTGCTTTCCTTCACAGGCGAAGGCATTCCGCTCATCTATAACGGGCAGGAATGCGACAACCGCAATCGGCTGGAATTTTTCGAACGCGACCCGATCGAATGGAATTGCGAAGCGGAAGTCGGCGATCTGTTCCGTGACCTCGTGCAACTGAAGACCGACAATCCCGCCCTGTACAATGCGCCGTGGGGCGCGCGGACGACCGAAGTTGAGAACTCAAACCCGGACAATGTCTTCAGCTTCATCCGCCAGAATGAGGCAGGCAACGCCGTGCTTGTCGTTGCCAACTTGTCGGACGGACCGCAGAGCTTCGCCTTTACGGACGGCTTGGCGCACGGCGATTACACGACATTCCGGACGGACGCGCCAGTGACAATCGGATCTGAAGAGCGATCCCTCCCCGCGTGGGGCTGGAGCGTCTATGTCCGATAGCCCGCGCTATTCGATTGAGCGGGTTGGCATATGCCAGCAGCCTGTCGTCATTATTGACGATTTTCACCCGCACCCTGAGCATTTGCGGGACATGGCACGCCGCTCCAACTTCCAGACACTGGGGCCCTACTATCCGGGCATTCAAGCGCCCACCGACCCCAACCATCTCCGCCCGGTGGGCAGTGTCCTGTCCGAGATTTTCCGAGAAGTCTTCGACGCGCCCGGTGCAGTCTCAGTGGTACAGTGCAGTTTCTCCCGTGTGACTGTACCAG
>JBCBGR010000341.1:0-2553 GCA_038526555.1 Pseudomonadota bacterium | reverse complement strand
GCATCCCGCTTTTTTTCGCCAATTCGATGATCAACCGTCGATTGGCGCGAAAAGCGCGCAACGGTGAAGCGAGTTACACATCTGCCGGGACAGGTGTAGGCAACCTCTTTGAGTCCGCTGAAATCGCGAGCCTCAATGTTGGGGCTGAACCTGACAAATTGCGCGAGGGCTTCATTGAAGCTGAACGCATCTTGCGTCAGGCGATTGATCACGGCTTTAGTCAAGCCGAGCTGGACGAGCAGATCGCTAACGCCCGCAAATCAAGAGAAGTCGCCGTCCAAACCGCGCCCACACGCCGAACACCCAGTCTAGCACGCCAAATCTTGAACAACTTCGCAGGCGAACGCGTTATGACGAGTGCTGAAAGCTCTCTGGAGCGTTTTGACGCGGCGGTTGAGACATTGACGCTTGAGCAGGTCGAAGCTGCGTTGCGTGAGGCTTGGGACAATCTGGAAACAGCGCCTCAGCTCTATGTTCAGAGCGACACTGTTATGGAAAAGCCAGATGCTTGGCTAGCAAGTCTTTTGGTAGAGGCTCGCTCGGTCTCTTTGCCCGCGAATAATGACGCCGACGCAGGTGAGTTCGCTTATTCGGATTGGGGGCCTGCAGGGACCGTTGCGTCATCGACTGAAATTGAAGATATTGGCATTCAAACGGTCACTTTTGAGAATGGCGTCCGTTTGAACATGAAACCCACGCCATATGAGGAAGATGTCATCCGCCTTCGCGTGATTGCTGGGGGCGGATCCGGTTTCTACCCACAAGACAATCCGGCTTTTGGAACCCAGTTGGGCGCCGTTCTCGGATCCTCTGCTGTTGGGGCGCATACGCTCGATGAGCTCACAACCTTGAATGCTGGCCGGGCTGTTGGTGTCAGCCGTAGTTTTGGCATAACGGATATGACGCTGAGCGGATCAACCGTTCCGAGTGATCTGGAGCTTCAGCTTCAACTCATGGCCGCCTATTTCGCTGATCCGGCCTTTAGAGAAGAAACGCTGCAGCGTTATGAGAGCCAGGTCCGGTCGATCTGGTCGAAGTTGGATTCAACACCGAATGGCGCGGCAGGGATTGCGGTTCCGTCAATCCTATCCTCAGGTCACTGGCGCGATGTTCATCCGAGTGAGACACAAGCACTGGATGTCAATCTGGAGGCTCTGTCACAATGGTATGAGGAGAATGTCTCGGGTGGTGCCATCGAGATTGGTATGGTTGGAGATTTTGATCCTGAACAGGTGACAGAACTCGTCGCTCAAACATTCGGGACCTTGCCAGACGTGGCTGAGGCTGATCCTGCTGTGCCTTCAGAGGCGCTTGATCGCCGTTTCCCGGAGGGTCGCACACGGCCTTACATCGTCACACATGCGGGTGAGCCCGATTCAGCGTTGCTTCGGGTTTATTGGCCTGTTGACGATCATGACGACATTAACACAGATCGAAAATTGCGAGTTCTTTCAAGCGTCTTGCGACTGGAGTTGAACGAAGTTCTACGCGAGGAAGAGGGTGCTACCTATTCTCCGTCAGCCTTTGTTTCTCTTCCAGATTCTGACCCGGATTGGGGTTATGTGGCTGTCTCAATCGAGGTTTCGCCGGATGAATTGGACCGCCTCACGCAACTCATTGAGACAGTGGCCGGTGAACTGGTGGAGAATGGTGTCGATGCAGATACGTTTGATCGTGCCATTAAGCCGACCCTCGAAAATCTCGAAACGAGCCTGGAGAACAATAATTACTGGCTGAATGTGATTGATGAAGCGCAGGGTCGCCCCGATACGCTTGATTGGCATCGCAGCCGTGACGATGTCTACGCTGCAATGACCGCCGAAGATATTACGGCGATCGCAGGCGTGATTAACCCGGATCGGGCGATCCGGGTCCATGTTGTTCCAGAAGAGTAGAGGCTTCTAGCCGCGATTGACGCGCAAGAGCTGCATCTTGAAGACAAGCGTGCCGGTGGGGCGTCCGCCGGCACCACTGTTCCCGTAGGCGAGGTCCGCAGGGATATAGAGCGTCCGCGCTTCGCAAACTTTCATGTCGGCAAGGCTCTCATTCCAACCACGAATGAAAGCATTGGACGGGCCGATCAGCGGTGTTTCGCGCCGATAGCTGCTGTCAAAGACGTCTCCGTTCGGAAAATAACCATGGTAATGGGCGAAGATTTCCTCGCCCGGGCGGGGTGAGAGGCCATCCTCAAGCCCAGTTTGGTTGACCTTATATTGCAGGCCGCTCTCTGTCTCGATCACGCCGTCTCGCGCCGCATTTTCGATGTGCCAAGCGTCAAAATCATCCGTCGTTGGGAGCTCTTCTTCAGCGTAATCTTCGAGTGCAAAAACGAGATTGTCAGGGCAAGCGACGACGCTTTCCGCGACGTCAGTGGTTGCTGCTTCGGTCGCAGTTTCAGCATCATCTGTGGACGCTGAGCAAGCCGCTAGAAGCGCGGCGAGAGATAGGGTGGCAAGTAGGCGTGTCATCTTAAGTGAAGTCCTTTTTAGGTCTTTTGAGTATTGATTAGCGAGCGAGTTCGCGCATGGCGTTTTCGAGGCCAGAGAGGGTCAT
>JBCBGR010000340.1:0-2601 GCA_038526555.1 Pseudomonadota bacterium | reverse complement strand
GGAACGGATGGATATCAGCGCCATTACGCAACGCATCCCCGATATGTCACATCCGGCATCGCGACAATCCCCTCAACTGCGGGCTGGGTTGCAGCGAACTATGATCGACTCGAAAACGCTTTGAAAGAGCGCACGGGCGATGCGCTGGGAAAATTCCGTCGCCGATATAGTCAGATTGCAGCCTGCGAACCAACTTGGCGCGGACGATCTTCGGCCCTTGCATCTGCAATCGGGTCGCAATTCCGATCAGACTAAAAATCATCGGAACGGCAAGCCTGCCGTTATCATAACAGATATGTGTCAAATCGCCGATCTATGCGTGACAGATCGTTTTGCTGAGCTATACCTCAATCGAGGGTGAATACACCCCATGCAAAAATGAGCAAAAATAGCTCGGGGAGAAAAATTGATCATGCGAAATCACAGACGAATTGCGGCCGGACTTCTGGCATCCACAATGCTGGTGAGCCCAGCGGTTGCCCAAGATGCGGACGATGAAACCCGCTTTGAGGAAGATGTTATCATCGTGACGGCCACACGCCGGGCCTCCGACATTCAGGACATTCCAATCGCGGTGACGGCGATTACGCCGGTCCAGCTGGAACGTCAGGGTATCGTCAATATTTCAGACCTCGCCTCTGTGACCCCGGGCTTCAACCTGCAATCGTCTCAGACTCAAACCCAGGGGACATCGATGCGTATTCGCGGCGTTGGCACCACGGGAAACAATATTGGTCTGGAGTCAGCTGTCGGCGTCTTCATTGATGGCGTCTATGTATCACGGCCCGGTATCGCCTTAGGGGAGCTGATTGATATTGAAGCGGTCGAGATGCTCCGCGGCCCGCAAGGCACTCTGTTTGGTAGAAATGTCACGGCAGGGGCACTGAACGTTCGTACAGTCGCTCCTATCATCGGGGAGTCCGGCGGGTTCGTGAATGCGACTTATGGCAATTACGACCTCATGAACCTGCAAGGAGCGGTTAATATCCCTGCAGGCGAAAATCTGGCCTTCCGCGTCACCGGATCTATTCGCCAACGTGATGGTTTCTTGACATCAACAATTGTGGATGGTGGCGAAAGTCAGGATCGAGACCGGTTCATTATCCGGGGGCAAGCCCTGTGGGAGCCAACAGATATGACGAGCCTGCGTGTTATCGCGGATTATCAGGACGTTGATGAGAAATGCTGTGCCGCATCCACACTCTCTGTGAGCCCCAATTTGTCTGCAGCCACAGTCAATGAAATCTTCCCGGAAGTCGGTTTTGACGCATTGGAGGACCTGCGGTTTAACGACCAGGAGTTCTTCAATTCCTCAGATACATTTAACCTCTCTGCCGAGTTGAACCACGACTTTGGTAATTTCACAGCAACGTTGATCGGGAGCTATTCCACCTTTGATTCCGCATCGGAACAACAAGAATTCAATGGCGGTCTTCAATATACAACGGGTGGTGTGACCGTGCCAGAAGCTGATCGGCAATCTGGGGATTTCATTGATACTTACACCGCCGAATTGCGCTTCCAGGGAGAGGCCATGGATGGCCGCCTCGACTGGCTGATCGGCGGCTACTACGCCAACGAAAACATTGAGGAAGGCTTCACACTCGGCCTTGGCCCCGATTATGATCGCCTTGTCGGAGAAGCTAATCTGGGTGGAATACTCGGGCCTGCCGCGGGCGCTTATCTGAGCCTTTATACAGGCGCAGGGAATTTTGTGACGGAGTTGGGGGCTGGCAATCCCACACCCGTATTCGCGCCTGGAACCTCTAATGGTCAGTATGGTCTGAACTTTTTCGAACAAAAAGCTGAGAGCTTTTCCATTTTCACGCACAATATTTTTGAGGTCACCGACACAGTCGATCTGACAGTGGGGTTACGGTATATTGATGACAGAAAGGATGGACGGTACGAGCAACTGAACACAGGTGGGTCAAGCTGTAACGCCTCCGCCACATGGCTGGCGACATTAACGGCCGCTGGAGCAGGTGATCCGGCCGCAGGCGGTGCTCTAGCCGCCCTAGCAGCAGCGACAGACCCGGGCACTTTTGGTCTTGTGACGAATGCGGCCTTAGCAGGAACTGGGGCATTTCTGAACTGCTTCCCGTTCTCGGCCCCAGCCATCGGGTCCGGATTCACGAATGATGCGTTTGCCGCTTTCGGGTTCTTCCCAGAAGAGTATGATGAGACTTTCGAAGATGACGAGCTCATCTACACCGTCAAACTTGGCTGGGAGCCGACGTCTGATTTGCTCTTCTTTGCAGGGTTTACGCATGGCTATAAAGCCGGTGGCTTTAACCTCGACGCCTCAGCAGGTGCTGGCGGGGCGGACCCACGCTTCGATTCTGAAGAAATCGATGCTTACGAAATCGGGATGAAGTCGACCATCGCCGATGGCCGACTACGGTTCAACGTCACTGGTTTCTATCAGGAAATGGCGAACTTCCAGGTGCTTGAATTTACAGGCACACGCTTCCAGACATTCAATACGGATGATGTCTCCTCCAAAGGTGTTGAAGTCGAATTGAATGGTCGCTTGGGCGAGTATTTCATCCTAAATGCGGGCGTAACTTATGCGGACGCCGCTTATGGAGAAGACTGCGA
>JBCBGR010000339.1:0-2606 GCA_038526555.1 Pseudomonadota bacterium | reverse complement strand
AGTTTGCAAACGGCAGTGGCCAAACGTCCGGCGGCTTTTCCTGTCATTGCAGCCACCAGTTCGGACAAAGGCACGGGTATGGCGGAACTCCGGGCTGAAATTGCGACCTTGGCCTTGCCGGATGAAGCCCTATAAGTGGGATCATGGATGCGCCCTCGTCAGTGACTAAAGATCGTCGGAAAGCTGATTCCGGCTGGAACAGCGCCTTTACGCTCTCGCGCGCCCTGCCTTTTATCCAACGCCACGCAGAAGCCACAATCATTGTGAAGTTTGGCGGCCACGCCATGAGCACGCCGGAACTCACTGCTGAATTTGCCAAGGATATTGTCTTGCTTCGACAGGTCGGCATCCGTCCCGTCGTCGTGCATGGCGGCGGGCCGCAGATCGGGTCCATGCTCCGTCGTCTCGATATCGAAACAAAATTCAAGGACGGCCTGCGTGTCTCAGACATGGAGACCGTCGGCATTGCCGAAATGGTCCTGTCAGGCGCGATCAACAAATCGATTGTGTCGGCCATCAACTGTGCGGGCGGAAAAGCCGTCGGCCTGTCTGGCCGGGACGCACGCTTGATTACCGCAGCGCCGAAAGGCGAAGGGCTCGGTTTTACGGGCGTGCCTGTGAACACCGATACACGCGTTGTCAGTACGCTCACTGATGCCGGCTTTATCCCGGTCATCTCACCGATCTCTGCCGATGAAGATGGCGATGGCTTCAATATCAACGCCGATACGGCCGCTGGAACGCTCGCCGCAGCCCTCGGCGCAACACGCCTCATCCTGATGACCGATATTGAAGGCGTCATGGATAAGGAGAAACATCTTCTCACCGACCTGTCCCGACAAGATGTAGAAACTCTGATCGCAGATGGCACAGCCCAAGGCGGAATGATCCCGAAACTCGAAACCGCCAATGACGCGATTGCGGGTGGTGTCGAAGCCGTCGTGATCCTTGATGGGCGTCGTGCCCATGGTTTGCTCGTGGAGTTGTTCACGGACGAAGGAGCAGGCACACTCATCCATGCCTAAGCGCCGCTTGCATCACGCTCTGGCTGCGAGTTTGGTCGTCGCTCTGACGAGCCTGTCTTTGTGTGAGCCCATCGTGGCGCAAACGAGTGAAGACGAGACACGCAACCGCATCATCCCTGCAGAGCCCACGCTGGTCGGCCAGACTACACAGTGGCAAGTCTGCAACCACACCTCCTACGTTCTTCGCACGGCGAGCGCTTTCATGCGCGGGGCCAGTATGAAAGCCAGAGGCTGGGAAGAAATCCTACCCGGATCGTGCATCACCCATACGACACCGATTAGCGGGCCCCGTTTTCTATTCGCTGAAAGTATTGATGCACACAAAGGCGGGATCCGGGAATGGAAAGGCACGACCGGGCTCTGTGTCGATCACGAAGCTGACTTTGTCTCTGACGCGATTGAAGATTGCCGTCTGACCAACCGGGTTGAGCGGGACTATTTTGCTGTCCGTCCGGGAGAACCGGTCACCACCCTCGTCGAGCCCGCTGAATATGGCCGGGAACGCGCTTTCATTGCAGGCCAGCAGCGGCTTTTACAAGATCTGGGCTATGAGATTTCCCGCATTGACGGGATTGCAGGTCGCCGCACGTCCAGCTTGCTACGACGCTTTCGCTCAGACAATGATCTGCCTTCCTCTTTGTCTGGCGAACGCCTCTTACAAGCGATGATCAGTGCCGCGCGCCGCGAAGCGGAAGGCTCAGGTCTAGAGCTTTGTAACGGCAGCGAAGCCTCCATTTGGACGGCGATCGCGACCCGCGAAGACGGGCGCTGGCGCTCCCGCGGCTGGTGGCGGGCACGTCCCAAAGAATGTGTTCAGGCGCTCAACGTGCCGCTTCCGGGAACAGAAGCCCATTTCTTCGCCCTGCAAGATGATGGCGAAGGCGGGGACCTCTGGATGCGGTCTGTCTCGACCGTGCCGGCGCAATTCTGCATCGCGGAGTCAAAGTTTGACGCCATCGGCAATGAGATGTGCGCGGATCAAGGCTATTCAGTTGCCAATTTCCGACCCGTGTCGACCGATGACAATTACGCCCGAATCCGCCTGACCGATGCGGACTTTTCAGAAGTCACGCCAGGCGGATTGCGACGATAGGCTGGAATCTGACCGTGATCGATCTGAGCCATATTCGCACCTGGATCTTCGATCTGGACAATACGCTCTACCGCGCGGATGTGAGCTTCTTTGCCGATATTGGTGAGAAGATGACTCATTATATCTCGCGTTATCTCACCATGCAGCCCGAAGCGGCGCGCCTCCTCCAAGAAGAATATTATCACGATTACGGCGCGACCCTATCCGGCCTGATGGATATTCACGGCATGGATCCAGCAGAATTTCTGGATTATGTTCATGATGTGGACTTGTCGGTCCTCACACCCAATCCAGCCCTGCGTCATGCCATTGCTGCATTGCCGGGTCGCAAGCTCATCTTCACCAATGGCTCCCGCGGTCATATTCGGAATGTGGCCAGCCACTTGAACCTGCTGGATCTGTTTGAAGGGGGCTTTGCGATTGAAGACGCGGATTATGTCCCCAAGCCGAAACGCTCCGCCTATGAGACATTTAACGACGTGTTTGAT
>JBCBGR010000338.1:0-2617 GCA_038526555.1 Pseudomonadota bacterium | reverse complement strand
GCTTTGACAGAGACCAGACTTGAAAGCCGCCTGAGTCTGTGAGCATCGGCCCGTCCCAGCCGCAGAAGGTGTGAAGCCCGCCCAGCTTTCGCACCCGCTCAGCCCCCGGTCGCAGCATCAAATGGTACGTATTTCCCAGAATGATATCCGCACCTGTGCTGCGAACCTGATCCATATAGACGCCCTTGACCGTGGCGGCTGTCCCGACAGGCATGAAGGCGGGTGTCTGAATATCGCCCCGCGGTGTACGAAGCGTTCCCGTCCGGGCGCGTCCGTCAGAGGCGTGAATATCGAAGGGGAAGATCGCCACGTGCCCTAAGCCTTCCAGAGGATCGAGCTATCGCCATAGGAATAGAAACGGTAGCCTGTCTCTATCGCATGCGCGTAAGCCGCTTTCATACGATCCAGTCCCGCGAGCGCGCTGACCAGCATAAAGAGTGTTGAGCGCGGCAGATGGAAATTGGTCATTAGGCCATCGATGACTTTAAACTGATAGCCGGGCGTGATGAAAATATCTGTATCGCCCGATGATGCGACGCCGCCTGAGGCCTCCAGCGCGCGGAGGGCTGTTGTCCCTACCGCAATGATACGACCCTCTGCATCCTTGGTCTGCTGGATCATAGCCGCCGTCTCTTCCGAGATCTCAAACCACTCACTGTGCATTTCATGATCTTCGGTGCGGTCAGCTTTGACGGGCAGGAAGGTCCCGGCCCCCACATGCAGTGTGAGCTTTGTGATCTGCACGCCCCGCTGATCGAGACGTTCAAAAAGCTCAGACGTAAAATGCAGCCCTGCCGTGGGCGCCGCGACGCTGCCCGGATCATCGGCATAAACCGTCTGATAATCGCTTTCATCCTGCGCGTCGGCGTCGCGTTTACTGGCGATATAAGGCGGCAAAGGCGTTCGACCATGCTGAGAGATGGCGAGATCCAGCGCGTCACCAGATCGATCAAATTGCAAACCGATGTCACCGCCGTCGCGAATTTCGGTGACCTTTGCCGTAAAGCCTTCCGCAAAGATCACATCATCACCGAGACGCAGACGCTTGGCCGGACGAATAAAGGCACGCCAGCTATCCAAGGCGGTACGTTTGTGAAGATTGATCGTGAGCTTCACGTCCCCACCGCCGCCAACGGGACGGGCGGGACGAATGGCGGACAGGGCCGCCGGTATGACTCTAGTATCGTTCAGCACCAGCAAATCACCGGGCTGTAAGACATCGGGGATATCACCAACTGTGCGGTCGCTTAGACTGCTCCCCACAACCAAAAGCCGCGCGGACTCGCGCGGTTCGACCGGACGAAGCGCAATGCGCTCCTCCGGCAGTTCAAAGTCAAAATCGGAAACGTCCATGGCGGACGATTGAATTTAAGCCACTGTGGCTTTGACGATTTTGCCAGGATAGCGTGGCGGCTCACCTTTAGGCAGCGCGTCCACAAGGTCCATACCCTCTTCGACTTCACCCCAAACGGTATACTGACCATCCAGGAATTGGCTATCGTCTAGACAAATGAAGAACTGACTCGATGCGCTATTCGGGTTTTGCGCCCGCGCCATGGAACAGACACCGCGCAGATGCGGGTGACGGTTGAATTCGGCGGGGATATTTTTCTTGTATCCGCCCATGCCGGTTCCGTCTGGGCAGCCGCCTTGCGCCATAAAGCCATCAATCACGCGGTGAAATGTCAGACCGTCGTAGAATCCATCTTTGGCCAGCATTGTGATTTGCTCAACATGCTTGGGCGCCAAGTCAGGGCGTAGCAGAATAGTAATATCGCCAGTCTCACCCGTTTGGGTGTCGACCTTCAGGATCAGTTTTTCAGACATGAGTTTCTTTCAGTAGAAGCGTTAAAGTGTGCGCGACGGAATTTCGATGTCGCAAATATCGGAGTAGGATTGCGTTTCGATCCAGGCGCTGAACGCGGCGGATGTTGTATCCAGAACTTGAACCGTGGGGCGGTCATCTTCGGACAGGTCAGCCGCGATACGAACTGTGTTCATCTGATCAGGAATGAAACCTTCATTCTGGCCCACAACGCCTTCTTTGAACGATGTCAGATGTTTGTGACCGAGAACCGTGTTCCCCCAAATCGAATATTGCGCGTCCAGATGATCCGCTTTGCCGCGCATCAGGAAGAACTGGCTGTTGGCACTATTCGGATCAGCTGTTCTTGCCATGGATGTCACACCGGGGCAATGAAGGCCAAAGGCCGCGACTTTATTGTCACGGGTCAGAATGGCTTGGCTGATCGGTTGAGTCGCAACAGGCAGGGATTTGTAGAAGCCTGTTGGAATCGCCTTGCCACTTGATGGGTCAGCCCCGCTGCGCGCCGCGACCAAAGTCACCGCCATATCCTCACCGCGGCGGAAGTTAAATTCAGCCGGAATATTTGGGAGATCGCTATCGCCCGTGCCGTTCCCATTCGAACCATCACCCGTCTGGTTCATGAAACCATCAATGACGCGGTGAAACACAACGCCATCATAAAAGCCGTCGCGCGTCAGTGTCTTGACCTGCTCGACGTGTTTCGGCGCGATTTCAGGGTAAAGCTCAACGCCAATCTGGCGTACGGTCGACCCTGAGAACTTGATGCTGATCGACACAGCCTACGGCCAG
>JBCBGR010000337.1:0-2707 GCA_038526555.1 Pseudomonadota bacterium | reverse complement strand
CACAGTAATCAGCGCAAAAAATCCGTAAACAACGGTGGGTATACCTGCCAGGACTTCGATCGCTGGTTTGGCAAACGCGCGCAGGCGCTTGGACGCATATTCAGAGAGATAGATGGCGACCATCAGGCCGACAGGCGCCGCCACACACATGGCGATCAGGGCGATGAGAAACGTGCCTGAAAAGACGGCGACAGAGCCAAACGCCCCACTTTGCCCGGTGCCACCCGCGCGGATCGCCGTTTGCGGAGACCATTGTGTGCCAAACAAAAACTCAAAGACAGACACATCTCTAAAGAACAGGGACGCTTCAAAAACAAGCGAGCCGATAATGCCGAGGGTTGTGAGGAGCGCCGCTAAAGAAAAGAGCATCAGCCCGGTTTCGGCTAGCTGCTCGACGCGCGCACGCGCTGCGAAAAACGGCTTCACATTCATAACGGACAGAGCGGTGACTGCGCTCACACCCGCAACTAGCGTTAAAATCCAGACGCCGTCCCATAAAGGTGTGGGCTCGTTGCCTCTCAGATTAATCCCGAGGATGTAAATGAGAATACCCGCGAGACCGCATAAAACGGCACACAGCCTGGCGTGGTGACGCGGTTGTGCTGCAGGCCAACCAAAATGATGGTCAGTTTCAGAGACTAATCGGTCTGCGCGTGCATAGATGAGCCTGTAGGACCCCCACATGAGCGCGATCAGGATCACGAGTATATAAAAGGGCGTGGGATCAGTCACAGGTCTTGGACTTTATCTTGAAGACCGATTTGGACCTGTGTCCGTATCTCTTCCGAGAGAGGAACAAGACCAATCTCCTGGAGGTATCCGTTCGCGCCTGACGCATCAGCTGAGGTGAATTCCAAGGCAAAGCCCAGCGGGTCCGCATCCTTTTGATCTTTAAGATAGAGAAAAAGGTCCCGCGTGACGGGGTAAGATCCATTGCGGATTGTCTCCATTGTGGGTTTGACACCCCCAATGGCCACACCGGTTACCTTATCGGAATTTTGGTTCAAAAATGAAAACCCGAAGACGCCAAACGCCGTCGGCTGGTTCGACAGGGTCCGGATCAGCGCATTATCATTCTCACCCGCATCGACCCAATGTCCATCTTCTCGGATAGAATGCGCGCGTGAGCGAAAGAGGTTCGGTGCTTCACTCTCCAGGTCTGACAGACAAGGAAACAGGCGTGCGCCTTCTTCCATAGCGGCTTCGACAAACGCATCGCGTGTTCCTGATGTCGGGGGCGGACCATAAACTTGAATGTCTATGTCAGGAAGCGTCGGATCAATCTCGACCCATCGCGTGAATGGGTTAGGGATCGGGGTGCAGTCTGTCCCAGAGGTCGGCAGTTCGCGTGCCAGAGCATGGTAGATTGTTGACGGATCAAGAGCGACGGCAGCAGCCTCAATAGATCGCGCCAGCACGATACCGTCATGGCCGAGCCTCACTTCAATGACGGAGACGCCGTTCTGTTCACATTGCAACGCCTCTTCTGGTTTCTGAGGACGCGATGAGGTGGTGGCATCAATAGATGGATTACCCGAACAGAGGAGCTTGTGCCCGCCGCCACTCCCCGTTTGCTCAACCACGACGGAAATTGCCGTTTTCTGAGAATAAACCTCAGCTACTTTCGCGGCGAAGGGAAAGATCGTGGAAGATCCAACGATGCGCACGGGATCGTCGCTAGTTTTCGCGCACATGGAGAGGCCTGAAAAGGACAGGACACACAAAACGGCGACGCTGATGGCGGTCATGTTTTGGCCTCTTGTGATCAAGAGAACCTCCCAAAGTGAGTCAGCGTCAAACGCTCACACGCCGACGAATGCTATCGCTTCCTGTCCGGTTGACGGTATGATTGCAACCGTTGGGCGGGATAGACGCGCGAAAATATTTCCTTTCTCGCCGCTTTACAGTGTGCGTCCGATAGCGCAGTGGGCGCACCCTTATGGCTTTGAACACGCCCATACGCACTTTGCCGCAAAATCTACGCGGTGAAATGGCCGCCCTGCTTGCCTTGGGTGGGCCTATGGCGCTGACACAGATTGTTCAGTTCTCCATCTATACGATCGATACGATCATGATTGGTCGGGTGGGGACAGACGCACTTGCTGCGGCGGCCGTCGGAACCGTGATTTATTTCCTGCTCTGGATGATTGGCGCTGGTCCCGTCAGTGCAGTTACCCCCATGGTCAGCCAAGCGATTGGCACGACCTTGGGAGAATCTGAGGCCAGCGCGCGGCGCGATGCACGGCGAAGCGTGCGTATGGCCCTGTGGCTGGTCGTCATGCTGACGGTGCCGATGTTCGGGATGCTGTTCTTTACAGCGGACATTCTGACATTCTTCGGACAGAATCCTGAGATCGCCGCCAAAGCGCAAATTTATGTCATTGCTTTGGCGCCGGGGCTCCCCTTCGCGCTGGGCATTATGGTCCTGCGAAATTTTCTGGCGGCGCTGAACAAAACGCTCGCTCCTCTTTTGATTGTGACCCTCACCGTTGGAATCAATGCGGGGCTCAACGCTATTCTGATCTTTGGCATGCTGGGCGCGCCAGCATTAGGACTGGTGGGTGCAGGCATTGCCAGTTCGATCTCTTACGCTGCCTGTTTCGCCATGATGGCGGCTTACGTCTCAATGGACAGCATTTCCAAACCGTTCGAAATATTCCGCAACCTGTGCGACTTCGAAGAAGCGGTCTTTGTCGAAATCGAACAG
>JBCBGR010000336.1:0-2719 GCA_038526555.1 Pseudomonadota bacterium | reverse complement strand
CCCAAGACCTTGTTCAGCGCCCGCATTCGCGCCCCATCAAGCGAACGCGCCGTCTGACAGCGCCGCAGATCACAGCGCGGAAGAATGGTGAGCCGATTGTCTGTCTGACGGCCTATGATGCGCCGACAGCGGAAATCATGGACCCGCATTGTGACTTGATCCTCGTGGGCGATTCTGTCGGCATGGTCGTTCACGGCCTCCCCAGCACAGTTGGCGTGACCATGGAGATGATGATCCTGCATGGGCAGGCCGTCATGCGCGGGTCGAAAACCGCAATGGTTGTCGTTGACCTCCCCTTCGGGTCCTATGAGGGCGCACCAGAGGCTGCCTTCCAGTCCGCTTCGCGCGTGATGATGGAAACGGGCTGCCAAGCCGTCAAAATCGAATCGGGGTCCTATGCGGCTGATACGATCGCTTACCTCGTAGAACGCGGCATTCCGGTCATGAGCCATGTTGGCCTGCGTCCCCAAAGCATGCATGTGTTGGGCGGTTTCCGGGCGCGGGGTCGTACGACCAAAGTCGCCGAGGAAATTCTTCAAAACGCCATTGCAGCCGCCGAAGCCGGATCATTTGCAGTGGTCGTCGAAGGCGTATCCGCCGAGATCGCAGACCGCGTCACACAGGCGGTCGATATCCCGACCATCGGCATTGGCGCATCAGCCAATTGTGATGGGCAGATTCTTGTCACGCCGGACATGCTGGGTCTGTTCAATCGCGTGCCGAAATTCGTGCACAAATTTGGCGATATGCGCGCGCAGATCGAAGAGGCGGTGATGGCTTACGCAGATGAAGTGAAGTCACGCACTTTCCCGCGCGAAGAAAACCTCTACGTTTTCAAGGACTGATCGCCCGCGCTCATTACTCCTCAGACCAAAAGTCTGACCGAAACGTCATGCCGTTTGCGGTTGCGGGCAGACCGCCAGAAAGTTAGAGCGAGCGCTGAACTTTGCCGCGCTTTCCATTAGGGAGCCTTAAGGGTTGCGGCTTCACGAGACTGGGACAGGCATGGTCGATTTCATTTCCGAAGTCGAAGAAGAACTTCGCAAGGACGACTACAACAAGTTTCTGCGTAAATATGGGCCCTATATTATTGGCCTGTTGATCGCGCTTGTTATGGCCGTCGCCTATGTGGAGTGGCGCGATTACAGCGTGGACCGGACGGCGCGTGCAGCGTCTCTGAGCTATCTGGAAGCGGACGAACTCCTCCAGGAAGAACGCTATGACGAAGCCCGCGCCGCGTTTCTCGCGCTCGCCGATGTCGCGCCGGATGGCTATGCGGGTCTGTCACTCATGCGGGCGGCCATTATTGCGGCTGAGCAAGGCAATGATGCGGAAGCGATCCGCCTCTACGATGCGGCCAGCGCCAGGTTTGACCTCGACCGTCATTCGCAGCTCGCGCAGCTCAAAGCCGCCTATATCGTCGCCAATCAAGGCAATTGGGCGGATGTGGAGCAGCGAGCATCCGGTCTTGCTGCGCAAGGCGCGCCTTATGAGTATCTGGCACGTGAACTCTTGGCGACGGCACTCCTGAATCAGGACAATGATGAGGCCGCCCGCGCCGAGCTGGCCTATTTGGACACAATACCGGGCGTGCCTGAGACAGTTTCACGTCGGGCTGAGCAAGCGCTTGTTCTGTTGAATACGGCCAGCAGTACACCGGACCTCTCCGTGCCGGACGATACATCTGAGCCCGTGCCAACTTTGCCTGATGCTGACTCTGAGTCTGATGCAGAGACGGGAGACGACCAATGATGAATACGTCTGCCTTCAAGGCCACCGCGACTGGATTGCTGTCGGCGATCCTGCTGACGGGCTGCGCAACGCTGGAAAACCTCAATCCTTTTGGTGGGGGTGATGGTCCAGACCAAGGCGATATTATCGGCGAACGCATCTCCATTTTGGAGCTGAACGATACGCTCCGCATCACGGGCACGATGACGCCGGACATGATCGTTCTGCCACCTGTCTATATCAACACGGACTGGCCGCAGGTTGGTGGGAATGTTGCCCATGTCGTGCAGCATACAGGCGCATCTGGGCCGCTTGAGCGTGTCTGGTCACGTGATGTGGGTGATGGATCGAACGCGGATGGCTTTATCGCGGCCCCGCCGGTGATTGCGGGCGGCGTTATCTACGTCATGGACGCTGACAATACAGTTCGTGCCTTCCGTGAGAGTGATGGCGACCGTCTGTGGCAGTATAAGGTTGAGATTACAGAGCAGGAACGCACCCGGACGCGCGGAACGTCTATTATTGAGCGGATCCGCGACCCACGCTCATTCTTCGATGGTTCAGGCCGTGATAAAGACGGCGTCGGCGGCGGTGTCGCTTTTGACAATGGTATTCTTTATGTCACGTCCGGTCTCGGCGTTCTGGCAGCATTAGATGCTGAGACGGGTGAAGAACAGTGGCGCAAGGGTGTGCGCGTCCCGATCCATTCGGCGCCCACGGTCGCAGATGGCCGCGTCTACGCCATCACAGATGACAATGAGATCATGGCGTTTGACGCGAATGATCAAGGCACAGTTCTGTGGACTTATCAGGGGATTGTCGAAACCGCGCAGATGCTCACTGTTCCCGCGCCAGCCGTCTTCAATGAGGTTGTCATTGCCCCATTCTCCTCGGGTGAGCTGGTTGCGCTTCGTGTTCAGAATGGTGGTGTACTTTGGCAGGACGCGCTGGCGTCTTCGACGCGTTTGACGCCTCTGGCCGCCACGAA
>JBCBGR010000335.1:0-2721 GCA_038526555.1 Pseudomonadota bacterium | reverse complement strand
GGTTTCTCAAAACGCTTTATCTCATCCGGAGGGTTGGAGCGTGTTGAGTTGGCCCTCACAGCCACGGAACTCGGTTACATTGATGGGCGGGGCCGCTTCTTCCTTGATCCTGGGGAATTCGACATTTTCGTGGGTGGGTCCTCTCATACACGCTTGCAGACTGTCATTGATCTTTCAGCGGAACAGGTCCGAACCCTCCTCTTGGCAAAAGGGACTTGATTTCTAACTGAGATCATTGTTACCGCTAACACTCCGAAAAGAACGATAATCATCGGAGGGGACATGTCTTTACCTAAAGGCAGGCATGCATATCGGCGTCGGCGTCAGTCTGGAGCCTATCCAGACAATGCGGACCTTGCGGCTCTGGCGAGGCGTGTCGGAGACATTCTGGATAATAAAATCCACGGCCTGTCCTTTAGCCCTGTCATGGACGGCCAAAACAATGTGTCAGATGTGTCCGATGCGCAGATAAGAGAACGTCTCGACATCATTTGTGACCATACGAATTGGGTTCGGACATTTTCCTGCACGACCGGGAATGATCAGACGCCTCCGATCGCCAAAGACTATGGCTTGAAGACCATGGTGGGCGTTTGGATTGATGATGATCTAGAGAATAACGAAAAAGAACTCGCCAACGCGTTTCGCCTCGTTGATCAGGGGCATGTCGATATTCTGGCTGTGGGCAATGAGGTTTTGTTGCGGGAGGAAATCAGCGAAGATCAGATGATCGACTATATTCACCGTGCGAAAGAGAAGGCGTGCGGCATCCCAGTCGGCTATGTCGATGCCTATTTTAAATTTGATGATCATCCGCGTGTCGCAGAAGCTTGTGACGTGTTGCTCGTGAATTGTTATCCCTTTTGGGAGGAGCGCCCGCGTGAGCATGCACTCGTTTACATGAAAGACATGTATCATCAGGCCGTGCGTGCCGCGAAAGGCAAGAAAGTCATTATTGCTGAAACGGGCTGGCCGACACGCGGGACGCCTTACGGTGAGGCCGTCCCGTCTTTAGAGAACGCATTGAAATATTTCATCGACACGTATGACTGGGCGCACAAAGACGAGATTGATATCGTCTATTTCGCTGCTTTTGACGAAGCTTGGAAAGTCGCAAAAGAAGGCGATGTCGGGGCCTATTGGGGATTATGGGGAAGTGATAGACAGCCGAAATTTATTTAACCGTCTTGGTATTCTGAAATTAGTATCGCTTTTTTGTCTGTGCCTTGCGGCCTGCACATCGGTTGAAACAGTGGAGGTGACACAGCCCGGTATGACCATCCATCCTCACAGCAATCTCGTCGCCGGTGAAGTGATGGCCATGGCTTATTCCGGTTTCCGGGAAGGCCAGCATCCAGATCGCGGCAACGGGGCTGTCAATCCGAGCCGAGCCGAAATCCTTGAAGATCTCCAAATACTAGACGCTCACGATTTTCACCTGGTCCGTCTGTACGATTCTGGTGATAACTCTCGCATGACGTTGGAGCTCATTCGCGAAAATAATCTGCCGATTAAAGTTATGCTGGGCATGTGGCTGGATGCGGAGATCAGTAATCATGAAGGCTGCCCTTGGCTCGACGAGCCTATTCCGGATGAAAAACTCGCTGCGAACAAACTTAAAAATGTTGAGGAGATCAACCGCGGCGTCGCGCTCGCCAATGAGTTCTCTGACATCGTGGTCGCTGTGAACGTGGGCAATGAAGCGCTTGTGTCCTGGAACGATCACATGGTGCCACTCGATCAGGTCATTGCCTATGTTCGAGATGTGAAGGCCCGAATTGATCAGGACGTCACGGTGGCTGATAATTATGAATGGTGGGCGCAAGATGGCGCCCCGCTAGCGGCTGAAGTCGATTTCCTAGGCATACACACTTACCCGGTGTGGGAAGAGAGAGGGATAGACGAGGGTCTTTCCTACACGCTCGAAAATATGCAGAAAATTTATGACGCTTTTCCGAGAAAGCCTATCGCTATTCTAGAAGCGGGCTGGGCGACAACGGCGTCTGAATTTGGACAGCGTGCGGGAGAAGAGCAACAAAAGCGTTACTACACCGAAATGCTCGATTGGGGTACGGAAACAAATACAACGATCTTCTTTTTTGAGGCTTTTGATGAGCCCTGGAAAGGTGATCCCAATAATCCAATGGGGGCTGAAAAACACTGGGGTGTATTCTTTGTGGATCGAATGCCGAAACTCGTAATGCAGGATTAGTTTCAAGCGTTTGGCATCAATGCGAAGCGATAGATGTTGAGGAGGGATTTGATTAAATCGTTCAATCTGACCTTGACGAGCAGCGTTTATAAAAATTACTGATAACGCTAACAAGAACATTGAGGGGGAAGTGTCTGTGGGCGACCAAACCATCCGTATGGGTATGGTTGGCGGCGGGGATGGAGCGTTTATCGGCGCGGTTCATCGTCTGGCGGCCCGTCTTGATGGGCGGATTGAGTTGGTTTGCGGGGCCTTTTCCCGCGATGCGGAGAACAGTCGGAAGACGGGGCAGAGCCTTGGTTTGGGTCCATCGCGGTCTTACGCTTCCTACGACGTTATGATGACGTCAGAGGCCGCGCTCCCTGTAGATCAGCGCATGGACTTTGTGGCGATTGTAACGCCGAACCATGTGCATTTCCCCGTCGCGAAGGCGGCACTGGAAGCAGGATTTCATGTCCTGTCGGATAAGCCGGCGACATTGAATCTGACAGAGGCGCGCGAACTGGCTG
>JBCBGR010000334.1:0-2723 GCA_038526555.1 Pseudomonadota bacterium | reverse complement strand
CGGGCGTCATAGCAATCTCACGAAAAACGTGTTTGGGGCGCATTGCGGGGGTTGAGGGTCATCAAGACGGCGAGGCCAACCGCGATCCCGCCGCAGACAAGCGCGCCAAGCGCGATGTCAAAGGTGCCTGTCAGCAGTCTCAGGCCAAAATTGACCTGCACCATGAAGATCATGGCGGATAGAGCCGTCAGGATGGGTCGGTAATTTTTCCAGGAGCGATAGAGGCTGATCGCGGCGAGAGTTCCAACGATCACGGCTACAATCGCAGTCAAAACAATGGATGGATTTCCGAAGCCGAGCCGAACCAGTCGGAAAGGATCGGCGATCACGGTACAGACTAAGCCGAATAAGGCTTGTGTGAGCAATAGATCTGACAGCGACATACGTCCGGCAAGCCAACTGACGAGTGAGACGAACAGGACCATGCCCTGCAAAGCAATGAGAATCATGACCCCTAAGTTCGGCATGGGCTCCAGAATAAAGCCCGGACGCCCCGCCACTTCGCCTAACAGAAAGAGCTGAAAACCGATGGCCGCCAAAGCAAAGGTCAGCGCAGCAAGTATCATGGGGATTTCCGCTGATACGTGGCCTTGCAACCAGTAGGCCCGGAGCGCGAGCGCTGTCGTCACGGCAAAAATGGACAATGTCGCGAGGGCGCCAGAGGAGGGGATCCCGAATGATGCCATCAGCGTCAGCGCAGACCCCATCACAGCGACAAGTGTAACAGAGGACATGATACGGGATCCTGAGAGAACACTGCCAATAAGCCCAATCGCAAAAAGGATCAGTACAGCCAGCTGTCCATCAAGGCGCATACGGGTCAGCCCATCCGCATCCACCATCAAACCAAACAGAGCCGCCACCGCGATGGCAAGGCAGGCTTTCGAGCGGACCAGCGTCCCAATCATGCAGAAAATCATTGCGAAAATCAGCGGCCCTGCGCCGGATGGCCAAAGATTGACAGCGGGCAGCAGTACTAAGGCTGCCAGACAGGTGAAAATACCTGTCGCAATGGCAAAACCGCCACGGGCAATCTCGTTCTGTTTGGGAAGGGCGCGCAGGACAATAGTGGCCGCAGAGGCTGTCAACACGCATAGAAGCCCTGTTTCCATAGCCGGAAAGCCGATTTTAAAAGCCAAGAGTGTGAGGACTGCTGAAATGCCGAAAAACATCAACGCGGCCAACCGCGCTGGGCTTTGAAATGTTTCTTTCAATCTTGATCGTGCTGAGACGGACTTCGTTGGCTCTACGGGAAAGGGAGGCGCAATGACTGCGTCGCCTTCAGTACCGGCTGCAGTAACTGGTGTTCCTGTCAGTCTGAGGCGTGCCTCATAGTCCAGCTGTGTCCGTTTCCTGCGCATGGGAAGGCTTCATGCACAAAGGATACCGAAATCGATCAGATCGTGAATTTTCTTGAAGGGTTTCGCCTTTGAGGCGTTTCAATTCTGCCGATTTACTCTTCTTCTGGCGATATAGGACGGGCCGCGGCGGGCATATCTTCCAAGATATCGAGGACAGATTTGATCAGTGGGATTTCATGCTGCATCGCGCGGTAACCGCGCTCAATCAGCTCATCGGCCCGAGTAAACTCTAACATGCCGATATGGCCTATCCGTGGAGCCACAAAGACATCTGGCGGATCGCCTGCAAGACGGGAGCGTGAGATCCGGTCCATGACAATGTTGAGGGCCCCCATCATGACGGATCCTATGCGTGGCGTCTTTCCGGGTTTCGTACTGCCCAGTAGTGATTTCAGTAGGATACGGTCAGGTCTTAACTTGTTGAGCGACTGCTGCGCCATGATGGTGATTTCCGGCAGATCGGGTTCAATCTCTGATCCATCATCAAAGTCGACCTCGTGCGAGGAGCCGATCGGCCCAAAGGCATCACCATTAAGGGAGACAGCAATGACCAGATGGGCTCCGAGACCTCGACAGACGGAGACAGGAACAGGGTTCACTAAGGCACCATCGATCATGTAGCGCCCATCAACCATAACGGGCTCAAACGCGCCGGGCAGGGCATAGGAGGCGCGAATCGCCGGAATCACTGGGCCTTTTTGAAGCCAGACTTCATATCCGGTCCGAAGGTCACAGGTGACGGCTGCGAAGCGCTTGTCAAAATCTTCGATATTTTTGTCTTTGAGATAATGCTTGAGCACTTTGACGAGACGCGCGCCCTTCATCAGGCCCGATCCGCCCCAGGACAGGTCCATGTAATGAATAACCCGACGCCGATCGAGCGAGCGCGCCCATTTCTCCAATGCATCCAGCTGTCCAGAGAGATAGGCTGCGCCAACCACAGACCCGATCGAGGTTCCGGCAATAATATCGGGTTCAATACCAGCTTCGATCAAGGCTTTGAGCGCCCCAATATGGGCCCACCCCCGCGCAACACCGCCGCCCAGCGCCAAGCCAATAGGCGGGCGTTGACCTTTGCCAATAGACTCAGTGTCGAGACGCATGATCCCGCTTAAACATGTCCAACGCTGCCGAGCAAATCAAAAGCCAATTCACGGGCGGGACGCACGGCGCGACAAGTATTTATGAGTTCAAAATGAACGGAGGGCTCAGTGAACCCTCATCACAGGCTTGTATGTTGATATCTGAGGAGGCGCTATGAAACAGGTAATCGCGATATCAGTATTGGCTTTGGCGAGTACGACACTGATGACGGGCTGTGAGACGATTTCGGAAGAAGCCTGCCTTGCGGGAAATTGGGAA
>JBCBGR010000333.1:0-2728 GCA_038526555.1 Pseudomonadota bacterium | reverse complement strand
CGGGGAACCGTGCTCGATATCGGACGTCCCGTTACGGGACGCGGATTTATCGCGCGGTGACATGGGCAGCTCCATAAAAATGTTGGTGCGCTTTAGCGGCGCTTCGGGTGGGCTGCAATCCTCATGGACATGATGGAAGCGGGGATCGCTTTCTCTCGCAGATAGTCTTCGTCATGATGCGCCCATGAAAGTTGCATGCTTAAGAGGCGCAGGCCTCGACTCTATCACGATTGAAGACCGGGATCTGCCGGAGCCTGGTCCGGGTAAGGTTCGCGTTCGGGTGCACGCCTCTTCGCTCAACTATCATGACCTGGCGCTTGTGATGGGGATGATCCCGACGGAGACGGGGCGTATCCTTCTGTCCGACGGCGCAGGCGAGGTCGACGCGGTGGGAGAGGGCGTCACGCGCTGGGCCAAGGGTGATAATGTCATCAGCCTGTTCTTTCCGAATTGGCAGAGCGGCACGCCGGAGATGGCCAATCTTCTGGGCGTTCCCGGTGATCATGTGGACGGGTTTGCGGCGGAATATATCTGTGTGCCTGAGAGCGCCCTCACGCCCATGCCGAAAGGTCTCGACTTTGCGCAGGCAGCAACCTTGCCCTGCGCGGCGCTCACCGCGTGGCGGGCGCTGTTTGTGGAACGGCAGACAAAGCCGGGTGACATTGTGCTGACCCAAGGCTCCGGCGGGGTCAGCGTCTTCGCGCTGCAAATGGCAAAAGCGGCGGGTGCGACCGTCATTTCCACGAGTTCCAGTGACGCGAAGTTAGAAAAGCTCAAGGCGCTCGGCGCGGATTATGGGATCAATTACAAAGACACGCCCAAATGGGGTGCGGCGGCGCGCGAGATCACAGGCGGCCGCGGCGTTGATGCTGTTGTGGAAATTGGCGGACCGGGGACATTGTCTGAAAGCATCACGGCTTGCCGGATCGGTGGCGATATCGGGTTGATCGGTGTCCTGACGGGTGTGGCGGGTCCTGTGCCAACGGCGCGCCTGTTCCAGAGCAATATTACCTTGAGCGGGATCACCGTCGGCTCAGCCGAGCATCAGTTGGACATGGTGCGCGCGATGGAAGCGAATGGACTTCAGCCTTCGATCAGCGACCGCTTTGCGTTGGATGATCTGGCAAAAGCCTTCGCCCATCAGGCTGCAGGGCAGCATTTCGGCAAAGTCGTGATTGAGATTTAACGCAAGCGCGCGATCAAGGCTTGGCCCAACCGGACAGCGCCTTGGTTGACCCCGTCGATGACTTCCGCGTGCGGTAGGTAGAGATAAGGTTCGATCATCTCCAACTCGATCAGAGCGAGTTCGCCGTCGAGCCCGCGCAGGAGATCCACGCGCGCGTAAAGCGGCACAGTGTCCAATGTGGCTAGGATTTCATTCGCCGCTTCAATTTCGGCTTGGCTGGGGTGGTAGGTCTCTTCCGCCCCGCCATAAATACTCTGAATGCGGTAATCCCCGGCCTTGGCCGTTTTGACGAGTGCGTGGCTGAAGGTTCCGCCGAAATAGAGAAAACTATATTCGCCTTCGCTTTGCACGCTGGGCAGAAAAGGTTGGATCAGCGCGCCTTCGAGTGGGAGTTCATCTGCGCCAGGCCATGGATCGCCCTTGGCATGCAGGACTTGCCGCCAAGCCCCACCGCCCACTTGGGGTTTGATGACGATTCTATCCGTCCCAAACACTTCAAACGCGGATATCGCATCGTCTTTGGTGACGCCCTCGACAGTATGGGTAGGGATGACGGTCGCGCCTTTGGCGGCCATTTCGTCCAGATAGCGCTTATCAGAATTCCAGCGGAGCAGATCGGGTGTGTTCAGGACGGGCGTTGTTTCATTGATCTGCGCCATCGTCGCCAGAAAGCGATCTTCATTCCCTTCAAAATAATCCCACACCATCAAAGGGAGGAAGGCGTCAAAGTCGACAAAATGATCGGCGGCATCGTCCCAAAGCACCGGATCAATCGACAGGCCTAGGGGTTCAAACCCCGACTGGAGTGAGGCCAACTCTTCGTGAAATTCGAAGACATCCTCGCGGGCATTGTCATGACCCGGAAGTAGATTACCAGAGACGAGTAGGCCGATTTTCATGGTCGGGCTTCCCTTTTTGGGTGAGAGGATTTCGCATCATGAGAATTTTTTGTGACGCGGCGTGATCCGCGCGCTATGAGGGCAACGCGATGGCGTCAAGCCCGCAAAGTTCAGCCTACAGGATATCTCATGTCAGCCCATTATCACGTCGTCGGGATCGGCAACGCCATTATGGATGTTATTGCGCCCGTCACAGATGATTTTTTGTCTGAGCACAATATGCCGAAAGGCACGATGTCTCTGATCGATCAGGATCGCGCATTGGCTCTAACACAGGCCTTTGACAAGATGGGCAACGTCCAAACGATTGCTGGCGGTTCTGCAGCCAATACAATGGTGGGCCTCGCCGATATGGGTCTGCGGGCAGCCTACATTGGGAAAACAGGTCGGGATAAGACGGGTGAAGCCCTCGCCAAAGGCTTCCGGGATGTGGGTCTCGATTTCGCGACACGTCCAACAGATTCTGGGTCTGCCTCCGCGCGCTCCATGATTGCGGTCACGCCAGATGGCGAGCGGACGATGAACACGTTCCTCGGCGCGTCTGTCGAATTTGAAACCGCTGATGTGCGGGACGAAATGATCCGCGCGGCTGATACGCTTTATCTGGAAGGCTACCTCTTTGACGGCGATGCAGCGAAGGCCG
>JBCBGR010000332.1:0-2735 GCA_038526555.1 Pseudomonadota bacterium | reverse complement strand
ACGGGTAGCTTCCGACTGAAACACCAGGAAATGCCGCTTCAATATCGGCTAGTCCTTTGGCAGCATCGCCTTCACCGATCCCCTCGCAAGTGATCGATATCTGGTAAGTCTGCGCACCGCCTTCGATACGATGACCAATATCAGCGAGCATGCCCCGCATGATCTGTGGGACACCTGCGAGCGTGAAGACATTGCGGGTTTGGAAACCCGGCGCTTGGCTCACCGGATTGGCGATCAGGCTCGCGCCATCCGGAATGCGCGCCATACGCCGCCGGGCTTCGTTTAACTCTTCCAGCGAATACCGTTCCCGCAAAGCCTCGATCGCGTCAGCCCGCTCTGAGATGCCGATCTCAAAGGCTTCGGCGATACAATCCGCCGTGATGTCATCATGGGTCGGACCGATACCGCCTGTTGTGAAGACATAGTCAAACTGGTCGCTGAACACGCGGACGGCTTGCACGATGGTCTCCTTGTCGTCGGGAAGGATACGGGCTTCCCCGACGGTGACACCGAGTGGCCCAAGAAACTTGGCAATCTTTGCAAGATTTGTATCCTGCGTCCGTCCTGACAAGAGCTCATCGCCGATCAGCAGAACGCCCGCTTTAACCTGTTTCATCATGAAGGCTCATGTTTAGAATTCGTCTGTCTTCGATACGATTGACGGCCCTGTGTCAGGATTGGAACGGCGCTGCAATCACTCCCGCGATAAGTTTTCCAGCTGTGCATGGACGATATTGACGCCCCTGCCCTTGCCTGCCACGGCGGCAGCGTGAATTCCGAACCCCTGTCTAAGCCCGCATTACTCGGCCTGTCAGCCGCCCTGATCCTGATCTGGGGCAGCGCGTTTAACTTTGTTGGCGTCGCGGTCGATCACATTAGCCCCTTCTGGCTGACGGGGTGGCGACTGGTCGTCGCTGCGATTTTTTTGACAGTCTATGCCTATGTGGCAGGCGATAAGCTGCCCCCGCTCAAGGACATAAGATGGCTCTGGTATTCTGGCCTTGGCATGACCGGGGCGATCGTTCCATTTTTGCTGATGGCGCAAGGGCAGCTGACCGTCGATAGTGGCCTGACCTCCGTTATCGTTGGCGCCATGCCACTGCTCACCATTTTGCTGGCGCATTTCTTCACGGACGAAAAGCTGACCTTTTTTAAGATTCTGGGTTTTGTGATCGGCTTTCTTGGGGTCGCCGTCCTCTTCATGCCGGACGAGTTCAGCCTCGGCCTCACAGGCGATTGGGTGGCACAGCTTATCATTCTCGCAGCCGCCTTCTGCTACGCTTTCACAACGGTCGCCGCGAAACGCGCACCCAAAACGCCAGCCTCATCCGGCTCGGCGATTATGATGATTGCGGCGGCTATTGCGGGTGTGATTGCGGCTATGATTTACGATCCAGGCGGACATGTGCCGAACGCAACGGCGTTGACGATGATCCTGCTGCTCGGCTTTGGATCGACCGGCGTCGCGACCATTCTCTATCTGATCTATGTCGACCGGGCGGGACCAAGCGCGATGGCGCGGCTCAACTATTTTCCGCCGATTGTGAGCGTGGCTTTTGGGGTCTGGTTCTTATCGGAACCATTCACCTGGAAACTGGTGGTCGCCTTTGTCATTATCCTGATCGGCGTGACGGTCAGCCGCGTTGGGGCTAAGACGACCCCATCCCCTTTAGCGCCGCAAACGGATTTGCCGGATCAGGGTCGTCCCCGTCCTCCGATCCCGGCTGTAAGGCCAAGCCGTGATTAAGTGGGCCATTACCCTGACCTAGCTTTGGCGCGGTCCGGATTGCTTCAAACACATAATCGCGTGCGGACGAAACCGCCTCATCCAGATTGGCCCCAAGGGATAAAGCCGCCGCCGTCGCACTGGCGAGTGTACAACCCGTGCCGTGCGTATGTCGCGTATAGAGCCTTGGCCCGGACATAACGCTTGTTCCTTCTTCGGACATCAGCACATCCACGACGGATTTCATATCGAGATGCCCGCCCTTCATCAGCGCCGCATAAGTTCCCATTTCGAGTAAAGCCTCGCCTGCTTTGGACAGATCATCCACATCTGAGATGGACAGCCCTGTCAGCAGCTCGGCCTCAGGAACATTCGGCGTGACGAGGTCAGAGATTGGTATCAGCTTTTCTTTGAGCACCGCGATAGCGTCATCTTCAAGAAGTTTATCACCGCTGGTTGCGACCATAACGGGATCAAGAACCACTGTCGCATCCAGAGGTTCTATCGCCTCATAAACGGTTTCGATAATCGCCGCAGACCCCAACATACCGATCTTGATCACATCGACACCGATATCATCGACGCAAGCCTCAATCTGCGCGCGAACCATGTCCGGGCTGATAAGGTCAACGCGCTGCACCCCTTGCGTATTCTGTGCCGTCAGCGCCGTGACGGCTGTCATGCTGTAAGCGCCAAAGGCCGCGCAGGCTTTGACGTCAGCTTGTATGCCCGCACCGCCGGAGGAGTCGGAGCCCGCTATAATCAAGACGCGGCCTGCGTGAAAGCTAACTGTAGTCATATAAAATCATGCTTGAGACAGGTGTTGCTACGCCGAGAATAAAGAAAACTAGCGCTAGCACGAAAACTATGGAGATAACCAATTCGAAAACTTGAGCTGTTTTACTGTTGATCAACACAGCGTTATCTTGATGCGACTTCGAGTTCTCGACACGCTCAATAAGCCTATGAAGCTCTTGAAATTCTTCAACACCTGCATCTCTAGTTTCCA
>JBCBGR010000331.1:0-2740 GCA_038526555.1 Pseudomonadota bacterium | reverse complement strand
TCCGAAATATCACGTAAACGCCGACGGATCTCTCGGACAGAGGAACAGCGAGATACCGCGCGATCCGGCTGGGCTATCCGGCAACCGGGCCAGAACCAGGTGGATGATATTGTCCGCACAATCGTGATCGCCCCAAGTGATGTAAATCTTCTGACCTATGATTGAATAAGTCCCGTCGCCATTATCTTCGGCCTTTGTCCGAACCGGCCCCAAGTCTGAGCCCGCTTGCGGCTCTGTTAGACACATCGCCCCCGTCCACTCACCTGCCAACATTTTCGGCAGGTAAGTCTCCTGCAACTCTGCGTTCGCATGAGTTTCAATGGCCTTGATGGCAGAACTCGTCAGCATCGGGCAAAGGCCGAGCGCCATATTGGCCGCGTAAATCATTTCATTGGTCGCGACGCTGACTGCGCTCGGGAGGCCCATGCCACCAATTTTGCTCGGCAGCGCGACAGTCTGCCAGGCGCCCTCTACGAATTGATGGTAAGCGTCCTTGAAACCCGGAGACGCGGTGACATTGCCATCTTCAAGTGTCGCTGGATTTTGATCACCGTCCCAGTTGGTCGGGGCAATCACATCACGCGCAAAATCGGACGCACCACTGAGGATGGCGTCCAGCAAATCTTCTGGTGTCTCCTCGAACGTGCCGGTCTGGGCAATCGCGTTCAGATCAACACCGTGGCGCAAGAGGTAGCCAATCGCATTGACGGGCGGGGTAAAGCTCATTGAAAATCTCCAAAAAAGTCGCGCACCCTATGCCATGCTAAATCGCAATATGTGTAGCTCTAATTCGTCGCATATGCAGATCGGGACTTACTCTTGCGAACTCTTGCAGTTCATGATCAGGGGCACTCATGCGTAAACTGGCACTTATTCTTTCAACCTGCATTCTGGCAGCTTGTGGCGGAGGCGGCGAAACCTCCGCGCCCGCAAGCGTCACACCGCATGCTGAGCAGTCAGCCCCTGCTCCGCAAATGACATCTCTGGAGCGCGGGGCGATCCTCTATAAACGATGCCGGGCCTGTCACACGCTCGGCCAAGGCGAACGCAACAAAGTTGGGCCAAATCTTTGGCAAATCTTCGGCCAAACGGCGGGTGCGCGGGAAGATTTCAACTATTCCAGCGCCATGGCGGAATCAGGCGTGGTCTGGACAGATGAAACCATGTCCGCCTATCTTGAACGACCCGCCCAATATATGCCAGGCAACCGGATGAGTTTTGCAGGGCTTCGAAAAGAAGAAGACCGTGCCGCCGTGATTGAGTATCTACGGGCGAATACAGGCGCTGACGTGGCAAGCGATACGACAGAGGGCGGCTAAAACTTCGTTCCTAAAACTTTGTCCAAACCCCGATTTTCCACTCATTTTCGAGGACGGTGTTTCGGCCTGTCAGGACGTTTGTGTAGCTGAGTTCGATGAAATCGTTTTCGCGAATACGGAAAACGCCAGCCGCTTCTGCTTCCCAACGCGACTGCGCAGACACCGTGATCCGGTCCAGCTCCCCAGGACCGATATCTGAGAATCGCCCCTTTCCGAGTAATGAGAGTCGATCTGTTACTTCTGCGCCGAGTGTGAGTTGTGTATGGAAACTATCATAATCCCCTTCGAACCGCATCCGCGCGGCCAGTTGAAGTTCAGCGAAAATGTTTCGATCACACCACATCTGGCTTTCGCCCCATAGGCCCCGAACTTCCAAGCTAGAGCGTCGATTTTCCACCGTGATGAGCGCATCGGGTAGATCAACTCCGTGCACGTAACTCACTGAAATCGCTGTGGCATGTCCTGACTTCAAAGAGGTTTGGTATTGCAGACCCGCTGTGATTGAGGAGGCTTCCGAGTAAGCAATGGACAGTCCCGGCTGTGCGATTTGAGTCTCTTGCCAGTCGAACGTGCCCAAGAAGGCGAGTTTCGGTGTCAGGCCTACAATGCCGTAAGTCTGAATCATCTGCTTGTTGTACACGTCGAGATCGAAGAGCTCGCCGCGATCATTTTTCGCCTGATCGGCCTCGATAAAAACGTATCCGCTAATGAGTTCTCCCTGACCGGGCGCAGGGTTCCAAGCGGACGCGTTTGCCTCCGATAGATATCCGAGCCAGACCAATCCCGCACATATCGCTTTGATCCCCGTCCCCACACTATTCCATATTCATCTCGCTATCGTCAGGTCAAATGTTATAGCGCTCCAATGCGAATGATACCGAACCAGCCGGAGCTTCCATGAAAATCGCTTTCACAGCCAGTGACAAGCCCGGCGCAAAAACCCTCATGGACGGCTTTATCGGCCTTTATGGCAATTACGATGCGGGTGAAGCCGACGTGATCGTACCGATTGGCGGCGATGGGTTCATGTTGAAGACGCTACGCCGGAACATGGCCTTGGTGCGGCGAGGTCTCCCCGTATTCGGCATGAACCGCGGCACGGTGGGATTCCTGATGAACCGGATGGAGATGGAAGACCTGCCCGATCGGATCGATCAAGCCAAACGCGCCACAGTCTCCCCCTTGCGGATGGAAGCCACAGGTCGTGGTGGTACGATTTCGGAACTGGCGTTCAACGAAGTCTCTTTGTTCCGACAAACGCAACAAGCCGCCCACATCAATATTACCGTTGATGGGCTAACGCGCATGGACCGATTAATCGCTGACGGTGTTCTGCTCGCAACACCCGCTGGCTCCACGGCTTATAACCTGTCCGCCCATGGTCCAGTTCTGCCTTTGAAAGCCGATATTCTGGCGCTGAC
>JBCBGR010000330.1:0-2764 GCA_038526555.1 Pseudomonadota bacterium | reverse complement strand
TTCCGCAAACGCCCGAACTCGGCGAATATCTCTCACCGACACAGCCTTTCTCCTCGCTGCCGAACTTCCATCCCTATCGGCACGAAAAGGATATGTGGGGTCTGACGCCCATCGATCAGATGGTCTGTCGCATTGAATATAAAATGATGCGCTATGAGGGCATGTATACACCACCGACCCGTGGCGGGACGCTCCTCGCACCCGGTAATTTTGGCGGCTTTAACTGGGGCAGTGTCTCTGTGGATGCCGATAATGGATTGCTGATCGCTGCGCCAATGCTGCTGGCACACCGTCTCCTGCTTGTGACGCCAGAACAAGTTGCAGCCGCCGGACCACAAGCCGCAGCGCTCCTCGGCGAACAGCACCCCGCTGTGAAGATGAGCCCGGATGCGCCGCCTAAAGACGACCCTCACGGCGTTGCAGACATTGCCTATTATGGCCTGCCTATGCCGTTCATGTCTCGTCTGGGAACAGCCGTTCCCTGTTTTGAGCCGCCTTGGTCACGCATTGCTGTGATCGATTTGAACACGAATGAGCTCCTCTGGAGCCGCCCGGCTGGAGACATGAGCGCGGCAGGCCCGTTTAACATGCGCTCTGGTCTGCCCTTTGACGTGGGCACAGCGATCCGCGCCGGAACGCTCACCACGCGTGGCGGTCTCACTTTCTTGAGCTCAACCATGGACGCCAAAGTCCGGGCTTATGATGTGCGCACAGGGGAAGAACTCTGGGCGGGGGACCTCCCCGGTAATGGCCAATCCACGCCCATGTCCTATGTTTCCGAAGAATCGGGTCGCCAGATGCTGATTGTGACCGTGCCAAACCCCAGTTGGCGCTATCCGCGCGATCCTGTCACGGGCGGCTATATTGACTCCCGCAGTGTCCGTGATGGTCAAGGCGGTTATGTGATTGCTTACGCGCTGGACGATTAGGGGCTCGCGTCATTCGTGACCCCGCTTTTGTAGCATGGGTTATGTAAAGGCTCGAATTCGAACCTCTGGTTAAACGCTATTCAGAAATTTGACTGGATGACACGCGCGTCTTGGGCGTATACTTGTCTAGAACACACGCGGCTCGCGATGAGTGGTTTGGAGGCCGTGCGTCTAAACTGACAAGGACTGTCTGCCTATGTATTCACGTTTTCCTCTGCATGTCTTGTTAGGCGCGGGCTTTCTGTTGTCAGCTTGCGGAGGCAGTGGAGGAGAGGTTGAGGCGGTAGACACAGTCGATGTGCCGTCTGTCACCGAAGAGACGCCCGCCGAAGTCATGGTCACTGCTGAAGCTTCAGCAGAGCCGATTGTCATCACAGTGGCAGGTGAGGTGTTTACGCTCATAGGCGATCCCGTCGCGGGCGAGCGCGTCTTCCGCCAGTGCGTTGCCTGTCACGTGTTTGATCCGGAAGTTAGGAAGACAGGCCCGCACCTACAGGGCGTGTTTGGGCGGACCGCTGGCTCCGTTGAAGGCGTGCGTTATTCGCGGGCCATGGAAGATTCAGGCATCGTTTGGACGCCAGAAACAATGGGGCCCTATCTGCTCAATCCGCGCGATGTCGTACCAGGCACGTCCATGGTGATTGCATTGCGTGGCGCCGACAATCTGGATGACCTGCTCGCCTACATCGCGCAAGAGTCGGGTGGAATGGGCGGGGCCGAGTAGCCGATCCGAGACCACGGATCGCGCAGGACAGAATATTAAAGGGAGAGTGACATGGTCGAACTTAGCGTAAATGGGACGCGATACTCGGTCGAGGCAGAGGATGACACGCCGCTGCTTTGGGTTTTGCGCGAGCAGATCGGCCTGACGGGCACCAAATATGCGTGCGGCATTGCCCAGTGCGGATCTTGCACGGTTCACATCGATGGAGAGCCCGTCCGATCCTGTGTTCTCCCTGCCAGTGCGATCGGTCCGGACGAGCAGATCACAACGATTGAAGGCCTCTCAGAGAATGGGGATCATCCTGTTCAGCAAGCTTGGGCCGAGCTCGACGTTCCGCAATGCGGCTATTGCCAATCAGGGATGATCATGGCGGCGGCAGCGCTTCTGGAACGTAATCCAGACGCAACGGATGAAGATATTGATGCTGAGATGACCAATATTTGTCGCTGCGGAACGCTCGCGCGGGTTCGCAAGGGTATCCATCTGGCGAAAACGAAGCGCGGTTAAAGGAGAGCGAAATGTCGAAGATTTTACAAGCGCATCTCGCTGCCGCTGAGGCCCGGTCCCAAGAGCAAACTGGAGGCCTATCCCGCCGTGGGTTCCTGATTACAGGGGGCGCTGTAGGCGCTGGTCTGTCCATTGGGCTGCTTTCAGCCTGTGCCCCGCAAGCGGATGGACCGGAAGAAGTCGCTATTCCCGAAGTGGAAGTGCCGGAGGTCAATGCGTGGGTCCACATTGCAACGGACAACACCATCACCGTTCGCGTCGTCCGCTCCGAAATGGGCCAAGGGACGCTAACGGGTCTTGCGCAAATGGTGGCTGAGGAGCTCAACGCGGATTGGGACCTTGTCACGACGGAATATCCGACACCCGGCGAAAGCGTCAGGCGTGAGCGCGTGTGGGGCTCGTTCTCAACAGGCGGTAGCCAAGGGATTCGCGGCAGCCACCAATATGTCCGCGAAGGTGGTGCATCGGCCCGGATTATGCTGACCGAAGCAGCGGCGGCCCGTTGGGAAGTCCCGGTTTCAGAAGTGACTGCGGAGAAGAGTATTCTCACCCATGGCCCGTCTGGCAGGACGCTCACCTATGGTGAGGTTGCAGCCGAGGCGGC
>JBCBGR010000329.1:0-2773 GCA_038526555.1 Pseudomonadota bacterium | reverse complement strand
CAGGCGGAAGCCATTATTGGTGATAGACCCAGATGAGGAGAAGCCGCCGCCAATGTCGGCGCCAATGTCAAAGGCCGCGCTGCCTTCGCCGAACACATTGACGGCGCCTGTGCTGATAACATTCCCCGTAATGTCTCCGCGTGTCCGAACTGCTGCGCCATTATCGCCTGTAAGCGAGAGCGCTCCGCCAAGGTTGAGGTCACCGTCGAGACCTGCCCCAAGCGGCGTATTCGACAGGTCGATACCGAAACTTTCATTGCCTTCGACAATGATGTTGGAGGTCTCTGTGAGCGTCACGTTGCCTTGGAAAGGCGAAGCACCAGAGATAAGGATTCCTGTCCGGCCCGTACCTGATGCGGCGGGTGTGTCGAAGAAAGGATCATCGTCCGTATCGGCTTGATCGAAATTCTCATCGATTTGAATCACACCTGAATTGGTGAAGCTCCGATTTGCGCCGCCTTCCAGGCTGACACCTGTCGCGCCATCTACATCTTGAATCCGAATGCCCCCTTCGTTGATAAGCGCATTATCAGAGTTGAGGATGACGGCGGGCCCAGCCGTTTCCAGGATAACGTTACCCGTTGACGTAATAGTCACATCAGAGGGCGTGTTGCCATCGCCTGCCGTGTTGGTTTCAACGGGTGTGGTCTCGTCGCCGGTAATTTCCACCTGCGCGAAAGCGGGAGCCGCAAACAGCAGTGATGTGCTGCAAAGCAGCGAAGACCAGATCGGAGTCGGGCGGTTTTGGCGAGCCATTCAGATGCGGTCCCTGCAATTGGTTTGGCTTTAATAGACGGATGCGCGTTAAAGCACGGTCAATCAAAGCCGCAATTCTTCCATTGGCTTTAACCCGCAGCGCGCGCTCCGCCAATGAAAGAATGGTCATCAATACAGTTGGGGAAAATCACCGTCATACACATCTTGCAGCTGTGAAACGGGCATGGCAGGGGCGCAATCCAAGTGAAACAGGGCTTAACCATGATCAAAACTGTCAAGTCGACATTGCGGCAAATCCCATTGCTATGGGGTTTGTGGGTCCCAGCCGTCATTGCGATTGTCGATCAGCTCACAAAATGGGCCGCTACGCAGGCGTTTAATAAGCCCATGAGTGTGTGCGCGAGCGAGCCCTATATCAACGTCACGCGTGAAGTGAGCCCAATCGTGGATCTCTCTCTACTCTGCAATCAGGGCGTCAGCTGGGGCATGTTGCAAGGTGATTCGGCTATGAAGCGTTGGGGTTTGCTGGCTTTCGCTATCATCATGGTTTTTGTGCTGCTGAGTGTCCTCGCGACGGCCAAGGACACGTTTTCACGGTTTTGCTTGTCGCTTGTCATTGGGGGTGCTGTTGGCAATGCGATTGATCGGGCGCTATTTGGTGCTGTGACTGACTTCGTCAACGCGTCGGATATCGGTTTCAACTACGTCTTTAACGTAGCCGACTCAGCCATTAGCGTCGGGATCGCTGGTCTCTTGATTGCGACATTTCTGGAATGGCGAGCCGAGCGCAACGCTGCAAAATGACCATCTCATCACTTGGCGGACAGGGCGGCTCTGTTTATGAGGGCTTCTGATAAGCTCTGATGGGCATACACAAACGGGATCATTTTATGCCAACATTCACACTGGACGCCCGTCTTAAGCTTGGCTTGGCCATTGCGGGTTCAGCCTTGATCCTCACCGGATGCACGACGGCATCGCGGACATTAGGTCTGACCAAGGAAGCTCCTAATGAGTTTAACATCCTGACGAATGCACCGCTCATCGTGCCGCCAGAGTATAATCTGCGTCCGCCGTCTCCGGGCGAGAGTTCCCTTGATGATAATTACTCAGAACGTGCTGCTCGTGAGGCCTTGATCGGCAATGTTGATTCGGCTGAGCCGACCGAGGGCGAAATCCTACTCATGACCCGTGCGGGTGCAGGCCGTGCCGACCGCGAAATCCGTATGAAGATTGATGGTCAGAACTCCGTTGAGCGCAAATCCGACGCGCTCACAAACCGCATTCTGTTCTGGCGCGATGGCCAGCAGTTTGATGGTGAAGGTAACCCGATCCCGCTCGATGCAGCGTCAGAACAGCAACGCCTCGATTCCATCAACCGCGCGACGGGCGGTGGTGAAGTGACCGTGACGCGGCGTCCACCACGCGCCAAGCTTCCTGGGCTCTAGGTTCCACAGCGTGAGACCTAGTCTCGCGCTTTGAATCGTCCTAAATATAGCGGTCCATGTCCCGTCCGCTGATCCAGAAACTCCCGCCCCAAACCGTCAACCGCATCGCGGCGGGTGAAGTCGTGGAACGACCTGCCTCCGTCATCAAAGAACTCGTTGAAAACGCCATTGATGCGGGCGCCTCTCAAGTTGACGTGCGCTATGAGGATGGCGGACGAACCCGCATTATCGTCAGCGATGATGGGCACGGGATGAGCGCGGACGATATTCCCGTCGCGTTGGAACGTCACGCGACCTCAAAACTCCGTCCATCAGAGGCAGGCGAATGGGATCTCCTGAACATTGCCAGTCTGGGTTTTCGCGGTGAGGCCTTGCCTTCAATCGCCTCTGTTTCTCGATTGACTCTGACCAGTCAGGTGGCCGACGCCTCTGAAGCGGCGGAAGTCTTGGTTGATGGCGGCGTAGCCTCAAACGTAAAACCAGCGCCACGCTTGGGTCTGCCGGGCACACGGATTGAAGTGCGAGACTTGTTTCACGCGACGCCTGCGCGCCTGAAGTTCCTGAAAACTGAGCGCTCGGAAAGCCTCGCGATTAGTGACATTGTCAAA
>JBCBGR010000328.1:0-2833 GCA_038526555.1 Pseudomonadota bacterium | reverse complement strand
GGACCCGGCTTTCAGGACCGCCACAGTAGAAGGCTGGTTTCGTTTTCATTGTAACTGCCCGCTTGTCGAAGACGGTCAGCAGTCAGGTTTCGCTATTGCAGATGCCTTGAGTGATGCGCTGGACTTTTATGGCTTTTACATTGGGGATGCAAAATATCCGGATCGCTCAACGACGCTTATTCTGCAAGTTGAGAACCTTGAGGCCGGGGAAGAAATTTCTCTTCAGGGTCCAGGCATTCCTGGCACACGCAAAGTGAATATTTCTGGGTTGCCCGATCATTTCTGGACGTGGCGCAAAGATAATCACAAAGAATTTCAACTGGGGGTGGACGTCATGCTGACGAGCGGCAGCAAGCTGCTGGGCTTGCCGCGGACGACCCGCCGGGACGAACAATTATCATAAAAGACGGAGGGATTTAATATGGCTTATGTTGCTGTCAAAGGTGGGGAAACCGCCATTACTAACGCACACGCCCTGCTGGCTGAAGAACGCCGAGGCGACCGCGCTGTGTCAGAATTAAGCACAGAGCAAATTCGTGAGCAGCTCTCTCTCTCTGTGGACCGCGTCATGGCTGAAGGGTCCTGCTACGATCCGGACTTGGCTGCTCTAGCCATCAAACAAGCCCGAGGAGACTTGCCCGAAGCGATCTTCATGATCCGCGCCTACCGGACGACCTTATCACGCTTCGGCTCTAGCAAACCGATTGATACGCCTAATATGCAAGTCCGTCGCCGCGTCTCTGCGGCGTTCAAAGACCTTCCTGGCGGACAGGTTCTCGGCCCCACATTTGATTATACACACCGTCTGCTCGATTTTGCACTCGCCGCAGAAGGAGAAACGCCGCTTGGCAAATCAGAGCTTGCTGCGACAGGAGCAGCGACGGGAATGCCCACCATCGCGGATGTTTTCAAAGATGAAGATCTTTTGGAACCCGAAGCCGATGTGAAAGGCGATGCTGTTCCGTTTGACTTAACCCGGGAACCTATGGCCTTCCCTGCCGATCGTGATCAGCGCCTCCAAGCGCTCTCTCGCGGCGACGAAGGGTTCCTGCTGAGCCTCGCCTATTCAACCCAACGCGGTTGGGGCGGGACCCACCCGCTGTGCGGCGAAATCCGCATGGGTGATGTCGAGGTTGAATTCGTCCCAGAAGAGCTTGGCTTTCCCATCACACTTGGCCGCATCACCGTGACAGAGTGTCAGATGATTTCTAACCCGCGCAGCATTGGCGATAACCCGCCTCAATATGCGCGCGGCTATGGCGTCAGTTTTGGTCATAATGAACGTAAAACAATGAGCATGGCGATTGTGGATCGGGCGCTGAAAGATCGACCCGCAGCTGGCGAAAAGCCAAGTTTCCCGGCACAGGACGAAGAGTTTGTTCTCTATCACTCTGATAATGTCGAAGCGTCAGGCTTCGTGCAACATTTGAAGCTCCCTCACTATGTCGACTTCCAGGCGAGCCTTCAGTTCGTCCGCAAATTGCGGGAAGAATATTTTGAGCGCCAATCTTCAGAGATGGCGGCTGAGTAAATCCATGGCCGAAACACTGAATAATTCCACACCACGACAAGCCCCAGGTCTGGCTGATTATAATTACGCCTATCTGGATGAGCAGACAAAGCGGATGGTGCGTCGTTCCATTCTCAAGGCTGTTGCGATCCCTGGATATCAGGTTCCGTTTGGCTCCCGGGAAATGCCTGTCCCCTACGGATGGGGAACAGGGGGCATTCAGATCAGCGCGAGCTTGATTGGGCCGAATGACGTTTTTAAGTGTATCGACCAAGGCGCGGACGATACGACGAATGCCGTGTCCATCCGGGGGTTTTTTGCCAAAGTCGCTGGCGTCGCGACGACAGAGGCGACCGAGGATGCCACGATCATCCAGACGCGGCACCGTATCCCTGAGAAGCCGCTAACATCGGGCCAGATCATTGTGTTTCAGGTTCCCCAACCTGAGCCTCTTCGTAAACTTGAGTCGCGTGAAACCGAAACACGCGCCATGCATGCTTACGAAGAATATGGCCTACAATATGTGCGGCTCTACGAGAACGTCTCCAAGTTTGGTCGGATTGCTGCGACCGCAGGGTATCCCGTCATGATTGATGGGCGGTATCTCATGACGCCCTCGCCCATTCCAAAATTTGACAACCCCAAAATGGATATGAATCCAGCCCTCCTTTTGTTTGGTGCAGGTCGGGAAAAGCGTATCTACGCCGTCCCGCCCTACACAAGCGTCAAAAGTCTCGGCTTTGAAGACTACCCCTTCGAGATCCAAAGTTGGGACGAGCAATGTGCGCTTTGCGGCGCCACAGACAGCTACATGGATGAAGTCGTCATCGACGACCGCGGAAACCGTATGTTTGTCTGCTCGGACAGTCACTACTGCGAAACACGACGAGCAGAAGGCCATCGTGGCCCCATGGCTGATCACGACCTGGCAAAGATGGGCGACCCTGAAACGGAGCCAGCAGAATGAGTGCAGCGATGAAACTTGTGGAGCCGGCACCCATTCTGCGGGTGCGGGACCTGACCCATCGCTTCGGCCCGATTGTCGCCTGCCACAAGGTCAACTTCGATCTTTATCCCGGAGAGGTTCTGGGGATTGTTGGCGAGTCTGGTTCTGGCAAGACAACGTGCCTCCGCTGTATTTCTGGGCGGCTAACCCCAACATCTGGACAGGTTGAGTTTGCGACCAAAGCCAGAGGTCTCGCTGATATTTTTGCCTTGTCCGAGCAACAGCGACGTCGTCTCCAACGCGAAGAGCTTGGCTTCGTCCACCAAAATGCAAGAGACGGACTTCGCATGCGCGTCTCCGCCGGTGCTAACATTGCA
>JBCBGR010000327.1:0-2833 GCA_038526555.1 Pseudomonadota bacterium | reverse complement strand
CGCATGAAGCTGGTTTTCGTCACGCATCGGAGCCGTGCAGCCTTCCAAGTAGGAGACGTAAGATCCTTCATCGGCGATGATGAGCGTGCGCTCAAACTGGCCTGTGCCTTGCGCGTTCATCCGGAAATAGGTCGACAGCTCCATCGGGCAACGCACGCCCGGCGGAATGTAAACAAACGACCCATCCGAGAAGACAGCATTGTTGAGCGTGGCATAATAATTGTCCGTCACGGGAACCACAGAACCCATATATTTACGCACTAACTCAGGGTGCTCTCGCACAGCTTCGCTGAACGAACAGAAGATAACACCATGCTTGGCGAGCTCTTTTTTAAACGTCGTCACGACAGAAACAGAATCGAACACAGCGTCGACGGCGACACGCGGCGCACCTTTCACGCCCGCCAATACTTCTTGTTCTTTCAAAGGAATTCCGAGCTTGTTGTAAACTTCAAGGATTTCTGGATCGACTTCATCAAGTGACTCCAGCTCCTTTTTCTTCACCGGAGACGCGTAATAATACATGTCCTGAAAATCGATCTTCGGGTAGTCAACCATCGCCCATTCTGGTTCGTCTAGCGTTAGCCAGCGGCGATAAGCTTCCAGTCGCCAGTCCAGCAACCATTGGGGCTCACCTTTCTTCTCGGAAATGAACCGGACAATGTCTTCGTTCAGCCCCTTTGGCGCGAACTCCTGTTCGATGTCGGAGTCAAAACCATATTTGTATTTATCCGCCTCAAGGCTCCGAACGCCTTCAACGGTTTCGGTTTCAATGCCGTCTTTGATCTTTACTTCAGTCATCATGCAGCCTTTCGAGACTTGCGCAGTTTCGCCCAAGCCTCGGCAAAAAGTTCAACATCATTCATTGTATTCCCAGGCCCAAAACTGACCCGGATCGCACCATCGGGTGCATCCTTTATACGATCCATGGCGCGCAGCGCTCTGCTTTCTCCGACTTTGCCGGAAGAACAGGCCGTTCCTGTGCTCACGGATATGCCCGCAAGGTCGAAATTCATCATCGCGGTCATCGCTTTCAGGCCCGGCGCGCTCATGAAGAGCGTGTTTGGGAGGCGATTCTCGCCCCGACCAAAGATCACGGTATCTGGATCAATGGCGAGCAGTTCTGTTTGCAATGCGTCACGCAAAGCAGAAACATCAAAACTATCATCAAGCGCTTTTACAGCCGCCCCAAAACCCGTAATGCCGGGAACATTCAGAGTCCCCGCCCGGCGACGTTTCTCTTGCCCTCCACCCTGCAACAGCGCGGAAAACGGTGCCTCTGGCGAGACATAGAGCGCACCCACTCCTTGTGGCCCGCCAACCTTATGCGCAGAGACAGCCACATAATCTGCCGGATAGAGCATGGGCAACTTGCCGAGGGCTTGGACTGCATCGATGAGAACCAGCCCGCCAGCGTCATGAACAAGGTCAATCGCCCGATCCGTGTTTTGGATCACGCCCGTTTCGCTGTTGGCTGCCACGATTGAGAGGAACGGACAGCCGTTTGCTTCGTCCCAATTTTTCAGAATAGCTTCGAGAGCATCCAGATCCGTCTGACCACTTTCTGTCGCGGGCAGAAGCGTAACACGCGCACCACTTGCTTCTGCCGCCATAATTGTGGCGGGGTGATCCAGCGACGAGACCAGCAAATGCTGACAGCCTGACTGAACGGCGGAGTGGATCGCCGTGTTGAGCGCTTCTGTTCCAGACCCTGTAAAGATCACATCCTGCGCACACTGACCCATGGCCATACCCACAGCTTCGCGCGCATCCGCAACAAGCTTCGCCGCTGCACGCCCGTGCCCATGCTGCGCAGAGGCATTGCCGACCACGCGCATGGCTGAGGCAACCGCCTCAATGACTGCATCCGGCGCCGGGCTGGTCGCGTTATGATCCAGATACGCTCTCATGCGGGTTCCACCGGGAATTGCCCGTCCACGATCATCTGCACAGAGACAGACGAGAGAAACCCGCCAATATGGTCTTCTAGCGCACCCCAGAGACTATGCGTTAGACATTTAGCGTTACGACCTGTGCAACTGAGGGCTTTTTCCGGATTGCACCCGTGCGCTCGCACCTCTTCTTCAACGGCACTGATAATATCTGAGACTGACACATCAGCCGCAGAGCGGGTCAGGGCGTAGCCGCCTGAGGGTCCACGCTTGCTATCAACGAGCCCTGCACGACGCAGATCAGCAAACACTTGCTCAAGGAAAGGCTGGCTCAAGCCTTGACGCAGAGCAATGTCGCTCAGGCGCACACGAACACCCGGCCCTTGTGAGGCCAGATCTGCCACAGCTGTGACAGCGGTTCGTCCTTTCGCACTCAGCTTCATCGCGTCTCGTTTGTCTGTCTTAATTAAGCTGGCCCTGTCCCAACTGCCATTTTTTTTGCAATGGCCGTGCGGGATTTGTTAGGGCGCTTATCTGAACTCAAAGAATCCAGACTGGACCGGGCATCTAGTATTCCCGACCAATCCAGTCAAGAATAACACAGCGCAAATCCGTTGCGGCATTTGTGCATAGCGTCTGGAAACATCGTTTTTATGCCTGAAGTCATCTTTGCCGGCCCTGAAGGTCGTCTCGAAGGTCGTTATCATCCCTCTGACGACCCAGCAGCACCCTGCGCTCTGATCCTGTCACCTCACCCCAAAGCGGGCGGTCACATGGACCATCGCATCCCGGTCGCCATGTATGAGCAGTATAAGCGTCGCGGTTTTTCCGTCCTGCGTTTCAACTTCCGCGGCATTGGCCGATCGATGGGGACGTATGATAATGGCCAGGGCGAGCTGCAGGATGCCGCCTACGCCCTCGACTGGATGCAGAGCTTCAAC
>JBCBGR010000326.1:0-2840 GCA_038526555.1 Pseudomonadota bacterium | reverse complement strand
GCCAAACATACGTCTTCGCATTTAACATGGATATTGAAGACGTATGTTTGGCTGTCTTGATCATCAGACGCCGGGACTTCCTGCCATCCGACATACCAACCAATGTCTTGGGCCTCGTTGGAATAATACCAGCCCGTTTTGGCATGCCGCCCATCATCCCGACCGGATCCCATGATCTCTTTGCCAAGCACATAGCTTTTCGCACTTAATGGCAGGTCTTCCTGATAGAGGCGTGTCAGAAACTCAACTTGTTCACGCGCTGAGATCTTTAAAGGCCCGTTCAGCCAGTAGGACGTTATATCTTCCGGGCCGCCCGTATCCTCGTTGCCATAATCCAGCCTATCGATACCCGCAGCCATTGTCTCTGGCCCGAGCGCTTCTGTGATCTGCTGGAAAACCCAGACGGCTGACCGGGTGTAAGCCGTGGCCATCGTTTGGTCCTGGTTCCAACTGGCTGCAAACCGTTCCTGACCATCCCATTCAAAACGCGCATTCGCACTGTCGACGTAACCTTCCTCGATCGCAATGAAAGTGTGCGGGATTTTTGAAGTGGAGGCAGCCACAAAGCGTTTATCAATGCGGTCCTCGCCATGGGACCAGACAACACCGTCTTCTAAACGCTGAATAAGGATAGCTGCGCGGTTAGGCTGAATGCCTTGGTTCAGTAGTGTCGTTTCGAAATCTATTGTCTCGGACGCTCGTGCTTGCCACGACATGCAAAAGACGAGCAGACAACAGATAATGGATTTGAGTTTCATCGCTTATCGCCCCCAGTGAGACCATATGATCTAAGAGGCACATAAGGCACAAATGCGGCAGGTACTAAATATATGTGGTGGAAAGTGGCGGGCGGGGCGGGATTCGAACCCGCGAAGGAGTTGCCCCCTTGCCGGTTTTCAAGACCGGTGCATTCAACCACTCTGCCACCCGCCCGTCGCGGTTGAAAGTGGAAGCGGGCCTTTAGCGATGATTCTCGCGCGCTTCAACCGTCAATCGCTTAACCAACTGTTGACTGTGATATTTGGTCTTCCGTTACCTCTAATTCCGAACCGGGCTTTAGGATCATTCGTCTAAATCGTTCCTCAATGACACGAAGCGCGCGGCAGGAAGCCTCGACAGTTTCGGCAATGAAAAGGTGAGGGCGCTGAGGAGCGCCGATCATGTGACCGAATGGTGAGGAACAGGATGTTAAACAAGCTAACGCGGTGGGCGGCGATGCTCACCCTAACCGGAACAATCGTAACAGGGTGCGCCACAGCCCCTAAAACGCACGTCAAAACAGCGCCCATCACTTACAAGATGGATAAGGGTGACGCACAGCTCGCATCGCTCGATTATTCAGATCACGGTCATCGCGCGATCCCACAGGATCGTTATGAGCCGCTCGGCGGTCAAGGGCATGATTTTGACCCGCAAAAGATCGACCGCAATCTCTATAAACATCAAAAGGTTGGTCAAACTTATACAATTATGGGCCAGACTTTCACGCCGCGTCATGACCCTGATTATGATCGGACAGGTGTCGCATCTTGGTACGGCCCGAAATTCCACGGTAAACCGACTGCAAACGGCGAAGTCTTTGATAAGCGCGCCATGACGGCGGCACACACGACGCTCCCGCTCAATTCGATGGTGCGCGTGACAAACCTGGAGAACGGCCGATCCGTCGTCGTTCGTCTTAATGATCGTGGGCCTTTTGTCGGTGGTCGTATCATCGATATGTCCGAAGCAGGGGCCGAAGCCCTTGGATTCAAGCCGCAGGGCACAGTGAATGTCCGCGTTCGTTATCTCGGCCCAGCCGATCCGATGGCAGGTGAGCGCTGGTTGCCACAAACGGCCCCACGTATGGTTGAGCTGCCAAAGGAGAACCTGTCACCGGCGCCTGCGCCTTACATTCCACCGGTCGTCCCATCGCGTCCACTGAATGTGCAGCGCGCCCAGCCGCAGGCACAAGCGCCAGCGCCTTCTATGCCGCAGCGCACACCGCAAGCGGATCTACCAAGTGGCGGAGACATTACGCTGACGATCAAGGGCCCGATCCATATCGCCAAGTCAGATGAGAGTGACAGCGAGCCACGATTTATCGCGGAGCGCGCAGAAACAGGCCGCTAACTGCACCTAGGCCAACCGGATCGCGTCCCTCGGGTTGCGAAGTCGGATCAATCAAGGCAACAGATACGGGCGCCATGTGGCGTCCGTTTTTGATTCCGCAGGTTCATGTTCCGATCTCTCCTCGTCTCGGCCCTATTTCTCCCCAACGCAGTCTTCGCATCGTCGGTTGATACCGATGCGACGCAGGCCATTATTGTCGATCATGACACGGGCATTGTTCTGTTCGAAAAAGATGCCCGCCGTCCGATGCCCCCGGCGTCCATGACTAAAATCATGACAGCTTTCATGGTGTTTGAGGCGATTGAACGCGGCGACATCACGGAAGACACGATGTTTACAGTTAGTGAAGAAGCTTGGCGACGCGGCGGGGTGCAGTCCGGGTCTTCGACCATGTTTCTGGATGTGGGCTCAGAGGCTTCCGTCATCGATTTGATCCGCGGTGTGATCATCCAGTCGGGTAATGATGCCTGCATTGTTCTCGCCGAAGGTCTGGCCGGGTCAGAAGACGCCTTTGCCCGGCGCATGACAGAACGCGCCCGCGAATTAGGCTTGACGAGCGCAACATTCCTGAATGCAACAGGCTGGCCGGATGAGGGTCACGAAATCAGTGCGGCCGACCTTTCAAAGCTCGCCAATGAGCTAATCGAGCGTTTTCCCCATATAAACGTCGAGTTGTCCGACCGGTGATCCTTTTCGGTATAGCGTCAGAATGTCAAAGTCGCGGAAGG
>JBCBGR010000325.1:0-2843 GCA_038526555.1 Pseudomonadota bacterium | reverse complement strand
CACGTTCGAGCAATATCACGAACAAAGTGTAGAGGCGTTCAAAGCGCAACAGAAACACCTATTTCTAGACGTTCAGAATGAGCCAGAGGACATCGACGTCATCCATGAAATCGAGGGCCCGAAAACAGTCGATGTTGGGAAAGATGCAAACGCCGATGCGGTAGACCCGAACTTGGGAGAAGATACTGATCCGCATGGTTATGAGGGATCGACACGCTACTCACTCGCAACCTCGGAAGGGTCCACTAAGGGTCGCAATGCGACGACTGACGCACTAAGTGTCCGCACTTCCGTCGAGAATACGCGGGACATGCTGAATTTTCAGGAAAACAGGACGGGACGAGCCGTGACCTTGCTGGTCAACCGCGCCACGGGCGTATTGCAGGATAACGCGCTCTATGTCGGTGGCTCTATTGAAGACACCTTGACATACCAAGAAACGGAAGACGTTGGGCAATACTCGCTCACGTCCGGTTACCCACCCGCCTCAAAGCGTAAGTATGGCAAGAAGCCCAAGCTCAAGATCAAGGATTCAAGTGTCTCATTAACCAGCACGTTTGGCAGTTGGACGACCGTTCACGTCGCGTCAGACTATAGCGAAATGAAATTTCCCGGTGAAAAAGACGAATACAAGCTCAGCAAGGCCTATGCTGTTGTGGGCGATCTTAAACAATCGCCCTTCTATGCCGCCTTTGGTCGGAAGGCGATCGATTTTGGGAATTTCGACAGCTACAATAGCTTTACCCGGAATAAGGGTCACAGCTATTTCTGGGCTGTTTCTAACAAACCTGTCGCGGAGCTCGGCTATTACAAAAATGGCTGGAAACTGGTTGGGTCTGCCACAACGGGCGGTAAACAACTCGGAATAAGTATAGGCGACGAAAAGAATAGTCAGGCGAACTACGCGTTCAACGCTGAAAAAGAATTCCTGCTCGGCAAAAAGAGCGCCTTCACCGTTGGCGGCGGATATTTGCATGACACAATCTACCGCGACAACTGGAAAGCCAATAGCGCTAAGAAAGATCTCTCAAAGAGCGAACCGTCCGACAAATATCTTAAATATCGCAACGGCGCCATGAACGCCTACGCAGAATATAAGAGTGCGAAATTCGATGCGATGGTTGAATATACATCAACCTTGCGCCCTTGGGCAAAAGAGATCCCACAGTCTCCAGAGGGCGTGAACTCAACAGAATTGGCGGATTATCCAGACGGATCAACTGCGGATTTTGAGACGAACAATTTTGACAAAGGTCTCTCAACACTCGTGGCGCAAGTTCGCTGGAAGCCTACGATCAACGATCGTCGTGTCTCCGTCGCCGCTTCAGGGAGTTGGGGAAATATCGGCAATGACAAGCGGAGTATCAGCAAATCCGGTCAGGCCACCATCTATGAGGATAATCAGCAGCATGCGCTATCCATTGAGTATCCGTTGAATGCGTATTTCGACGTCGGTGCCGAATATGTCTACAATAAAGGCTTCATCCCTTATTACGGTAAGAAGAAGCCCGTCAGCAACGACAAGACGAAAGCGCATGGGCTCAATATCGGGGTCAGGGCGCAGTTCTAACGCCTTATCTAACATCCGGTCCGCCTAACGAATTCGTTACGCTTTCGTGGCAAATGTGCCCTGAAATGATGTTTCGGGGCGTCCCATGACCAAATTCAAAACAGGCCTTCTCTCCTGCGCCGCGCTGGGCGTGATCAGCCTGCCTGTGCTCGCCAACCATGGCTACAGCCATGGGCTGCGCGGGATGTTCCAGTCCCATGGTCCGAGCCAGGGCGCTTATCTGCCCGCGCAAAGCTGGCAGCATGACCGCCTCCACACGCAATATACTTATGCAGGCGACTATTATGCTGGCCCGCCCGCCTACAGCGCGCCGCAACCTGTCCGTATCAACACCAACCAGTTCGGCCTGCGCGGCTACAGTGATCCTTATGCAGTGAGCTACTCCCCAGCGGCCGCCCAATCCTTCTACCGGGATCGCAATTTCGACGTCGGCGGCGTGAATATTCGCACGTCTGTGCGCAACAGTCGCGACATGCTCGACTTTCAGGAAGTCACGACGGGTAAGACACTGACATTACTGGCCAACCGCGCGAATAATGTGCTCAAGCCGAATTCGCTTTACATTGGCGGGGCGCTGCAAGGCTCGCTGATGTATCAGAAGACGTCAGAAGATGGGCAGTTCCCGATCCTGTCACGCTTCCCCTTCTTCTCCGACCGGACTGATGATGAAGCGGCAGTCTTCGCCATCAACAATGCCGCCCTCTCCTTCACCAGCACATTTGGGGATTGGACAACGCTTTACCTGCAGCCCGAATATAGCGAGACCGAATATCCCGGAGAGCAGGACGAGTTCCAGCTTCGCAAAGCTTTTGTCGTCTTTGGTAACCTGCAACGCTCGCCCTTCTACGCCGCCTTCGGTCGTAAGACGATCGATTTCGGGAATTTCGATAGCTATAATGCCTTCACCCAAAACGAAGGCCATCACTACTTCTGGGCTGTCTCCGACCAGCCTGTGGGTGAAATCGGCTATTATAATAATGGCTTCAAGGTGACAGCCTCGGCCTTCTCTGGCGGCCGTCAGCTTCGCGTCGCACTAGCCGGCGAAGAGAACAATATCGCCAACTATGCATTCTCGGCTGAAAAAGAGTTTCTCCTACCCCGACGCGCGGCCTTTACCGTTGGTGGTGGCTACCTTCACGACACGATTTATCGCGACAACTGGACGGCTCACACATTCCAAGGACGCTCAACGGGTACGCCACCTGCGAACTTTATCGAGTATCGTAATTCGCTCGTGAACGGTTTTGCGGAATATAACAGCCCAATCTTCGAT
>JBCBGR010000324.1:0-2853 GCA_038526555.1 Pseudomonadota bacterium | reverse complement strand
ACAAGCCTGTGATTGAACGCGTGTCCTTAGCGACAATTAAGTTTTGCATCCCCTTTTCAACACGGTTTACGGCCCAACTCAGCCCAAGATCATATTGTGTTCGACACTTCATGTTGTACAGCGCGAGGTCTTGGGACGGCTTTCTTTCATAAAAACGCGAATTATCAGGCGCCGAGATAAGACTTTTCCTGGGTGCCGGCTGACACGCCTTTTAGCGGCTTTGATTTTACTGCTGTTCTTTGCCGCCCCCGAAGCGCAAGCCCACCAACCCGAAGACCTCTGTCGCAATGATGACGTCCTGACAGAAATGTTTTGTCGTTATTTGGTCATCATCGACCAAGTCGGACCGCTTATCGATGAAACTGGCGATCCACTCTCAGGCGGCGAAGTGCTGCTGCAGTTCGGCATCGCGGGAGTCATGCATATTTTACCCGGCGGGACGGATCATATTCTATTCGTTTTAGCCTTATTTCTCACTTCAAGGCGCTGCCGGACGCTTCTGCTTCAAATTTCTGCCTTTACAGTCGCCCATACAGCGACCCTCGCAATGACGGCCTCTGGCATTTTGGACCCACCAGCCTCCGTGGTTGAGCCACTCATCGCGCTATCCATCGCCGCTGTTGCCTTGGAAGTCTTCCTCAGACGGTCCTCCGAACAGTGGAAGCTTGCCGTCGTATTTGGCTTCGGACTCTTTCACGGCATGGGTTTTGCGGGCTTTGTGCGCGAACTTGGCCTGCCACAGGACCAGTTCTGGCCTGCGCTGATTGGGTTTAACATTGGTGTGGAAGTAGGACAGCTGGCCGTTGTTGCCTTAGCTGTCTTGTTAGCGGGACCGATCAAGCGCGAACTCGCGCAAGAGGGTCACAGCTATGACAGAATGATTGTGAAACCCGCGGCTTTATTGATCGCCGCGATTGGTCTCTGGTGGTTCATCAGCAGAGTCTTTGGAGGGTAGATAGCCCACCCTCCGCAGGACACATGAACGACGACAGGTCTTAATCGACCTGATTATTGGCCCGCGAAACGCAGGAAGCGATTCCGCAGGTCAGCGTCTGTCTTGAAGACACCTGTAAACTGCGTGGTGATCGTCGCCACATTCTTGTGGTGCACACCGCGTGTGGTCATGCACTGGTGCTTCGCATCGACGATGATCGCAACACCAGCAGGCTCAAGCGCCGTCTGAATCGCGTCTGCGATTTGCGCTGTCATGGTTTCTTGGGTTTGCAAACGCTTACCGAATATTTCGACAACACGGGCAATCTTGGAAATGCCAACGACTTTATTGGTCGGCATATAGGCGACATGCGCTGTTCCGAGGATCGGAACCATGTGATGCTCACAATGACTTTCGACATCGATGTCTTTCAGCATGACAATATCATCATAACCTTCGACTTCTTCGAAGGTGCGAGACAAAACTTCGACAGGATCTTTTTCGTAGCCTGCGAAAAATTCGCGGTAAGCTTTGGCCACTCGTTTTGGGGTATCAATTAATCCTTCACGGCGGGGATCGTCGCCGGCCCAGGCGAGGAGTGTGCGGACAGCGTCCATGGCTTCTTGTTCTGAGGGACGGGGATAGTTGTCCTGCGAGCTGATCGGTTGAGTATTCGTTTTCGTTGCGTACATGATGTAAGTCCTTGAATTGAAGGACGGAGGTCGAGCCAAAACCTCACGACATTGTCATGCGTCGAGGGTCTGGACTTAACGCCCGTCCCTGAGGGTTTCCTCAGGGCAGTTATGTTACGGCGAAGCTATTCGCGCGGTTTCCCGTAAGCCGGGATTTGTAAGGGCGGGACTGCAAAATCCTATTTTATCCTTACAATAAACCGCTACGGACATTTCACAGATAATGCGTATAGGTCGCGCTTCAAGCACGTGACGAAGATTTGCGCTCTATTGGAAAGGCTCGAAGCATTGAAACTGTCCGCCTGCCTCGCACTCACGGTCTTCTTCTCAACCATGGCGTCGATGGCCAGCGCTCAGGTTCTCTTTCGTGGCAATGACGGCGATCCCGAAACCCTGGATCATCACGGGACATCAACGATCTCTGAGTCGCGGCTAATGGATGATCTCTATTCCGGGCTCGTTGATTTCGGTCCGAATGGATATGTTGTGCCCGGCACCGCTGAACGGTGGGATGTCTCAGAAGATGGGACAGTATATACCTTTTACCTCCGCGAAAACGCCCGCTGGTCCAATGGAGACCCTGTCACGTCGCATGACTTCGTTTTCGCGCTGCAGCGCCTCATGGAACCGCTTACGGCTGCGAAGTATGCCACAATCCTTTACGTCATCGAGAACGCAGAAGCGGTCAATATGGGCGAGTTGGGTGTCGAAGCCCTCGGCGTCACAGCCATTGATGACAAGACCCTGGAAATCCGGCTTGAACAGGCCACCCCTTATTTCCTCAACCAGCTCACTCACCAAACCGGAAAGCCGCTCCACCAAGCCAGTGTCGAAGAATTTGGCGATCAATTCGTCAAGCCTGAAAACATGGTCACAAATGGGGCCTACATGTTGGTCGAAAATCGCCTGAACGACCGCATCGTAATGAAGAAGAATCCTTACTTCTACGATGCAGACGAAGTTGCCATTGAAGAGGTGCGTTATATCCCATTTGAGGATCGCTCGACTTGCGTTCGCGCTTGGGAAGCGGGCGAAGTTCAGATTTGTTCCGACCTGCCCGCGCAGGACCTCGAGCGGCTGGAACAATATGGCGATGGCCTTCGCGTCGTCCCCTATCTGGGTACGTACTATTATGCGCTGAATACAACGGACGACTTGCTGGATGATCCAGATATTCGCCGCGCCATGAGCATGATGGTCGACCGGGAATTCCTGAGTGAGGAAATC
>JBCBGR010000323.1:0-2892 GCA_038526555.1 Pseudomonadota bacterium | reverse complement strand
GCGCTTGCGTGCGATTATTGACGCCCAGCTTTCGGAAAATGGCTGTCATATGCGCTTTCACTGTCGCTTATAAAATGGGCATTTCAGAGGCGACAGTGAAAGCGCATATGACAGCCATTTTCCGAAAGCTGGGCGTCAATAATCGCACGCAAGCGCTGCTCGTCTTGAATGAGGCGCTTAAGCCTTAAACGGTTCAGCCCTAGACGGTTTCATGGGCTTTCAGCCAAGCCGCCAGTTCTGTCGGATCAACGGGTTTCGCAATCAGCGGCACACCCATCTTGGCGGCTCTCTCCAAGGCGACCTCATCCTGCACTGCCGAGACCAGCGCGTACCGGACTGTTTTGGGCAGTTTCGATCGTAGCTGCTGAATCACATCCAGCCCTGTCATAGACTGTCCTAGATCATGATCGACGAGAACGGCATCAGGCATGCCCGCCTCTACATCCGGGAGTGTCTTGCCATCATAAGCGCTGATATTCGCCGACCAGCGCGACAGCAAGCTCGACATAGCATCACGAATCGCGCGCTCATCATCGATGACCCAAACGGTCTGGTTGGACAGGTCCGCAGAGGCTTGAGTCCTAAGCGTGGCAGGCGGCGTCTCTGGGGCCGCCCGTCGTCCGACACGCGGCAGGCGAATGGAGAAGACGCTCCCCCGTCCGGGCACAGACATGAGCTCAATGTCAGTGCCCATCAAGCGGGCCATGCGTCGCGCGACGGGCAGACCCAGCCCCGCCCCGCGTGCGCCGAGATTATCAACGGCATTATCGCGTTGGAACGCCTCAAAGATGGCGGCTTGCCGCTCCGGCTCAATGCCGGGGCCTGTGTCCCAGACTTCAACGCGGACATGATCGAAGCCGGATCGTCTTGCCCCGATAAGCACGCCGCCCTCCCGCGTATATCGCCGGGCATTGGACATCAGATTGCGCAAAACGGATTGCAGCAGATCCGGATCAGCTAATACAGAGAGGCGTGTCGGCACATGGCGTACAGACAGGCCAGCCGCTTCTGCCATCGGCGCGGCCTCATCGACAAGGTCCGCAAAGATGGCCCCGAGCGGGAGGCTCGTTGACTTGATGCGAATGTCGCCATGATCCAGTCGCGAAATGTCCAGCAAGCCTTTGAGGAGCTGATCCGCTGCCGCGATGGATTGATCGGCTTTACTGAGTAGGTTGGTATCCGGTTTTTCGGGATCAATCGCGCCGACGAAAAGACGTGCGGCGTTGAGGGGCTGAAGCAAGTCATGGCTGGCTGCGGCCAGAAACCGAGTCTTGGAGGCGTTGGCAGCGTCAGCGGCTTCGCGCGCGACTTGCAAGGTCTCTGCCATATCTTCGAGCGCCTGTGTCCGGTCGAGAACCCGTTGCTCCAATGTTTCATTGGCCTCTTGCAGGGCGTGCTCCCGTTCCCGGTCACGGGTGATGTCCGTGAACGTCGTCACATAGCCACCGCCAGATGTCGGGCTACCTTCTATCCGGAAAATCCGACCGTCGGGATTGGAGCGCTCATAGATATGGGGCCGACCAGCGCGCATATGTTCGACGCGTCGGCGCGCTTGCTCGCGCGGGTCACCGCCCTCAATCCAGCCCTCGCGAATATTATGTTCGATCAGATCGGAAATAGGCTGCCCGCGTGTGAGCAGCTCTTTGGGATAATCGAACATGTCGGCATAGGCCCCGTTCCAAGCGATTAATCGCTGCTGATTATCCACGACCGACAGGCCCTGCGGAATGCTTTCCAAGGTCGATTGCAAAAGATGATCATCAAACCGCTCGGACGGTGCGCGTTGATCAAAGAGGGTCAGCACATCATCGAGGTTCATGTCAAAATCAGACACTGCTGACGCCATAATGACTCGTGAGGAGGACGCGCCAATGGCGCGCGCGAGCAGTTTTTCGGTGAACTGAACAAGACGCCAATCGGCTGCGCCACCACCCTGAATAGCGATCTCGGGAGACTGGCGGTTAAAATCGGCAAAGGCGTGACGGACGGCATCTTCATCTAGGAATCGTGCGGCCAGCGCTCCTAACCCATCGGGTGAAATTGATGTGGCCTGAGACGGTACACGTCCTTGCGGCGCAATCTTTGGATCAGATTGCGCGGTGAAGACAACCGCTTGGACACGATCACGCAGACGTTCTGTCGCGCCCAGAGACAGGATGAAGAATAAAGCAATGTTCCATCCCAGGCTCCAAATCGTGCCATGGGCGAGCGGATCGCCAAAGCTTTGCCCCAATAAAGCGTGAGGATCGAGCAGGGCCGGGAGGTATTCTGCCATCGCGTCATGGCCGAAGATGGCGGGTAGCAACAAGGTATAGACCCACAGGGAAAAGCCCGCGATTAATCCTGCCAGCGCCCCGCGCCGATTGGCTCGCCGCCAGAGGACCGCCCCGATCAGGGCAGGGCCAAATTGAGCGGCGGCCGCGAAGGATAAAAGTCCTGTCTGGGCCAGCGCCGCGCTATCCCCGCCCAATCGGTAAAAGCCATAAGCAAGCAGCAACAGCCCGACGATAACGAGTCGTCGCACACGCAAAATCAGGTCTTTCCCGGCGGGGCCGCGCTCGCGTGTAAACCGTCCGCCCAAGAGCGTTGGCACAATCAGATCATTGGTCACCATCGCAGAAAGTGTGATCGTGGCCACAACGACCATACCCGTCGCGGCGGAAAACCCCCCGAGGAATACAAACAGGCCTAGCCAGTCTGAGTCGACAAACAGGGGGAGTTCCAGGACAAACAGGTCCGGAGAGACAGATGCTGGTAGAACTGCCAGACCCGCCACCGTAATCGGGACCACAACAATGCTCGTCAGGAGGAGATAGGCAGGAAGCGTCCAGCGTGCCCAATTCATATCGCTACTTCGGCTGCGTTCGACCATGGCCACATGAAATTGTCGCG
>JBCBGR010000322.1:0-2894 GCA_038526555.1 Pseudomonadota bacterium | reverse complement strand
GCGATGTATCTCCTCGCCTATGTCCCGCCGCTCTGGCGCAAGGTGATGGACCCGCTCGTTCTGGCCAATGTGGATGGCGATATGAGCAAGGTTTTGACGAAGGAGTTGGCTCTGGCGGAAGAGGCGAAGCGCTAAAGCCTCTCGATTTGGGATCGGAGTTTCACAAGCTCATCTAAGAGGGATGACCAGTCCACTTGTTGGGCTTCCTTATCTCCGGAACCCGTAAACTCGGAAAACAGAGGCGTAAGTCCTTCGACAATCTCACCCCTCGCCTTAGAGCCAGACTGCGTCAGAACGACGATTTTTCGTCTGGCATCATTAGGATCAGCCACGGTCTTAACGAAGCCCTTATCGAGAAGTCGTCCGACAGTGGAGGACATTGTGGGTTGCGCCACCTGAAAGGCGCGAGCAATTTCAGAAATCGTTTCCCGGGCCTCCAATCGCGCAAGACGGTTGAGAACGCCAAATTGCGCGCGGGTCATATTGGATGGCAGGAAGCGCTCAAAGACCTGGTTCGCAGTCTTCGCGATCATTTCAATTTCCACCATCGCCTTGAACGCATCCAAGTCGGTGGGCAATCCAGCATTTGAAACAGGGCGAGACATAACGCTCTTTGGTCTTATCAGTCTGAGATATCAATGAGGCGGGTTTGCAATGGCCATCGGGGTGAAGGATCTGGAGTCGTGGCAAAACCAATCCGGAATAATCCCTGAATGCGTGACGGGGCCTGAATTCCGGTTGCCTCGTGAATGGACGCATAAAGCGGCCTCATTTCAGGGAATTCTTGCAAAACCTGACTGAGTGGCTGGAAAGCAAGCCCCGCACGGGTCGCTGCCAAATGGACACGCATCCAATCGCGGCCAGCAGACAGTTGCGACTCCCGGCTATTATCCATTGTTGCCAACCAGGCAAAACTCCGGGCGCTTTCGATCAATCCGTTGTAGAAATCCAAGCCCCCTTTGAAGGCACGGCTTTGCGGGTCTTTCATCTTTTCACGCGAGAGAATACCCAGTGTTGAATAGGCCCCCATCATAGGCCCCGACAGAGAAATCCCATCGGGATTGGCTTCAATCTCTTTTCGCCCAATACGGGTCAGGGCGACACTTTCCGCATGTGTCCGTTTCGTTTGGATCTCTATTTCCCAGCCGATTTTGCAGAGGTCTCTGAGCGTCTCACAGAACTCTGGGTCCGCGCTTGCGCCCCAAAAACTGTTTGGCGCGTTCAGGGCCGTCCCTAGCCCGAGCAATTCATCCTTGGCGACAGACACATCATCAAAGCGCGTCCGGTTTGTGCGACGGCTTGATACGAAGTTGAACAATGGGTCAGGGCGCGCTGTTCCAACCTCGCCCAGAGTCAGTTGCACAATGGGCCGCGCGTCAAGATGGTCCGGTGCAACGCCCTGCGGGAACATCTCAATATTGACGGCACGCTCCTCTTCAGCCGCCGCCATTGATAACGTCTCTAGGAACGCGCCAAGACCGATTAGAATTTGACGGTTTGGAGGATCTGTTTCGGGCAGCAAGCGCGTGAGATCTGCAAAGAGCGTCATGCGCATCGGATCATCGGGATCGAGTGCGATGAGCCATGGTTGCCGATTATGAGGCGATGGGGCCAAAATAGCCGACGCGAGATATCGAATGGGGAGCTCTTCATATTCCGACGGCGCCGCACGCCAAGCGCTCGACGCGGGCGCATCCTCACGACAGGCAGGAGCACCGCCAATAATGATAAGTGATGCAACTCCAGTTTGAAGAACATGACGACGATTCATGATAGATTCCATAGATATCTATGGGTTAGATATATAGATATCTATGTAATGTCAACGCATTCAACATAGAGACCCAAGTTCACATTGATGGCGCTGGCGGACGGCGCGAAACGATAATAAGCAACCGCTCATGCGTTGGGCCGTTGAACAGGACTATGATGATCTTGCTGAGATCATGTTTGCCGCGATTCACGCGACCCCCTCCCCCTATTCCGAGGCGGAACGGGCCGCATGGCGTACTGTCTCGCCAAGCGGAGAGGAATGGAACAACAGACTTCTAGAGCAAGCTGTCATAATCGCTGAAGTGGGACCGAAACCTCTTGGCTTCATGTCGCTTCGGAATGATGGTTATATCGATTTAGCGTTCATCTTGGCTGAAGCACGCGGACAGGGACTTTTCCGTCAGCTCTATGCCCAGTTGGAAAATAAGGCGCGTAAAGACGGCATGTCCCATTTAACAACTCACGCTAGCCTCTCCGCCGAAGGTCCGTTCCTGTCCGTTGGTTTTGTGATCACTGATTTTGAAGCCGTGATCGTAGGCGGGCAGACGCTTCGCCGCACGGCCATGGAAAAACATATATGACCGTTGAAAGCCGAACGAAAGGATCGGCACTCCAAATAAGCGCAGGGCCACTATGAGCGGTACGGTGCGGCGCGCGTTGACATCTACGTCCCTCTAGCCTAGCGCGGCCGAGATCGATTGTGATGAAGCGCCAACGATGAGCGGCTTCCACGCGATCTCACCGACTGGAATACCATGACATCTTTTTCTGAGCTCAAGCTCTCCGAGCCGCTCGCGCGAGCGCTCAATACGCTCGGCTATGACAGCCCGACCCCGATTCAAGAACAAGCCATCCCGCATTTACTGAGCGGACGCGACCTTCTGGGCATTGCTCAGACAGGAACCGGGAAAACGGCGGCCTTTGCACTCCCCTGTTTGGATTGGGTCTTTACGGAAGCGGGCGATCCACCGAAGCGCGGTACCCGCGTTCTGGTCCTTGCACCCACACGCGAACTCGTCGGACAAATCTATGACAGCTTTGTCTCTTATGGTCGCTACATGATGGAATTACGCGCCGCGAAAGTCGTAGGCTAATTGCTTTGCGATCTAGCAGATCAATCA
>JBCBGR010000321.1:0-2904 GCA_038526555.1 Pseudomonadota bacterium | reverse complement strand
GTTGTCGGGGGCGTTGACCTCGAAGGTGCGCCATAACCCTTTGGCGTTCTGACGGCATTAACCGTCGATTTAGCATGTCTCCCAGCGCTTAATTAACGACTTTTTCCTATTGTTCAGCTTGATGCGCGTCTCATCGGCGCGTTCTCACGAGACTTTAGGAGCGCGCATATCATGACGGCATCAGTGTCCGGCTTTATGAGGCGGTTACGCCGCCTTCGCCGTCGCTATCGTGAGGAAACGGACGGGGCGACAGCCGTCGAGTTTGGGATTGTCGCGATTCCCTTTCTGGCTTTGGTCTTTGGTATCCTCGAACTCGCTCTGATCTTTTTCATTGGATCGGCCATGTCGCAATCTGTGAGCGATACTGGGCGCCTCGTCCGTGTAGGCGCCTTCCAAGGTTGCGGAAAAGCGGCAGAATTCAAGGCGCTGGTTTGCGATGGGATGAAAGGTCTCATGGGGTGCGAGAATAATCTTCGCATCGACCTGATGACAGCGTCCAGCTTCCAGTCTGTCAAAATCGTCGATCCGGGTGACGGCGGCGTTGATCCGGATGATGATGACAAGGCCGTCGACGACGGCACGTTTGCAACGACTGGGCCGTCTGATCCGGTCATCCTGAAAGCCACATTCTACTATCCCATGGCTTTGCCAAACTTCATGACCCGTCTTGAGAGCATCCCAGGGTCTGGCCGCCATATTATTACATCGACCACAGCCTTCCGGAATGAGCCATTCCCGGCGGGGTCCACATGCAACACATCACTCGTCAATCGCATCAAAGATGCGGCCGGCGATGTCGCAGGAGGATAAGATGGAGGGTAAGATCATGACGCGTTCAACATCTATTCTTTCCCGTATCCGCACGTTTCGCGAGGATTCGGACGGCGTGGCGGCCATGGAATTCGCCCTGATCGCGCCGCTTCTGATTGGTGTTTATTTGGGTCTGGCCGAGCTCAGCCATGCGCTGAATAAAAAGCGGGATATCTCACACTCTGCCAATGTGGCCGGAGATCTCGCCACACAGGTTGAGTCGCTTAACAATGCCCAGATTGAGGATATGATTTCCGCTATCATCTACACGGCAGACCTGAATGATAGTGCCGGCTACGGCATCCGTCTTCAGAGCTATGAGCGGGACTCGGCCGGCAACATCAATAGCGAAGGTGTTATCACATATAAGACGGCGAATTTCAGTCGCGGACTAGACGAAGACTCAACGGACCTCGCCCAGTTCGATAGCAGCTTGGTCGGCGAGGATGTGATGCCACGCGGTACAGGCATTGTGGTCGCTTATGTCCGTTTCCAACATAAGCCCTTTGGCTTTAGTAGCAACAACTCCGGCAGAAATCGCTCATTCCTAGCGGAATATGTGACGATGGAAGAGACATTTCTCTATAAACCACGCCAGTCCAATGTCCTTGTGATTGGCACGGACGGAAAAGATGATCAGTTTAGCTGCGCTGGGCCTGCCGATAAGATTAGCTGCTCATCAAGCTAGCAGCGTTTCGGGTCAGTCGATCAAGTAACGTCGGCGCAGCGCATCCTGCTGCGTCGGGCCAAAGCCCAAAACGGACTCAGCGTAAGACGTCATCTCGCCCATCGCCTCCAGACTGGCCATAATATAGTCCGGATCGACGCCAAACATGGGACGCAAGGATTCTGAATCCATGGGGCGTCCGTATCGCTTCGAATAAAGGATTGATGCAGGTTTCAGGATCGCATCAATGTCGACCGCTGTCTCTGTGAGCATATAATCGGCCATAATGTCATCATCAGAGACGCCGAGCAGGCCTTGGATCAGCGCGACCAACGTGCCTGTCCGGTCCTTGCCCGCCGCACAATGAATGATCACGCCAGGGTTCTCAGAATTGGTCTCATCCACCATCCGAAACAGCGTGTCCGCAAAGAGTGCTTTGAACCCCGGATCGTGTGGTCGAGCGGTATAGGACGCCATCATGTAATCGCGCGCGTCCTGCGCCGAGTAGAGTTTCTGTTCGGCAAACGCCTCATGTGGGGCCACAGTGGCTTGATCAGCCTCTGGCGTGAGCGGTTGGGTGAGAACTTTGGCGCGTTCCGGCTTTTGCGGCCATAAGGACGGCTGACGTTTACGCTCTGGTGCGTGCCTGAGATCAACCACAGTCCCTACAGGCAGGGCTTCGATGGCCTTCAGGTCCTGATCAATGAGACTGTTCAGATGGGCGGAGCGGAAAAGGACGCCTGTCCGCAAGGGCTGACCATCTGCGCCTGCATATGCGCCAAAATCCCGAAAATTATAGACGGAACCAAAGGATTTGATGCGATCGGACAGGTCGATTAGTGACATTTGTGTCCGCTAGCAAGGGGGCCCAAGAAGGGAAAGCGCAGGATGGTCGCGCTCTCCATATTTTCATATCTGATGAATTATTCAGCTGCTTCGACAGCGCGGTTGGCTTCATAGGCGGCGAAACGGTTCCACACGCCACTATCGCCGTGCCAATCGCCTTCTGTTGCGCCTTTAGAATATTCGGTCGCGCGCGCCTCGAAGAAGTTAGCGTGCTCGACACCGTTCGTGATCTCTGTCAGCCAAGGCAGCGGATGCTCATCGACACCGTCATAGATTTTTTCGAGACCCAGCTGACCCATGCGCCAGTTGGCGATGTAGCGAATGTAGCGCTTGATATCTTCCGCCGTCATGCCTTCGACTGGACCCTTTTCAAAAGCCAGGTCGATAAACTTGTCTTCCAGCTTCACGACGGTGCGGCAGAATTCAGCAATATTGTCTTTGACTGATTGCGTCAGCGCGCCGGTTTCCTTGGCGAAGGTGTGGAACAGCTTGATCATCCCTTCACAGTGGAACGCGTCTGTTAAAATTCAAGGCCAGCCGCGATTATGTGAGCCAATTCTGGAAAAACAATAACGATGTCG
>JBCBGR010000320.1:0-2909 GCA_038526555.1 Pseudomonadota bacterium | reverse complement strand
ATCGGCAGGCGACGTGCGAACAAAATCGACACCAGACGCTGCAAAGTAGCGACCATCAATAAAGAGCTCTGAGTTTTCAGAAACGGCCAAGCTTGCTCCGATAATACTCTGGTACACGAAAGCTGTATCATCGTCTTCGAAAACGGCGGGGCCATAAGCAAAGTCATTTTCCAGGAACCCAATACCCGCACCCGCACCAATGAAGGGCGTGATCGCCGAGTCATTTTCAAAGTCGTAATAGACATTCGCCAAGATACTCAGGCTATCGGTTCCATCCCCCGTGAAAGGACGGTCAATATTGTTGAATGCCAGCGTATCAGCGTCATTTTGGCGGTAGCTGAGTTCGGCTTCAATCCTGATTGCATCTGAGTATTCATAGCCAACAAATCCGCCGAGCGCGTATCCATCGTCAAAGTCAATATCAACGACGCGGCTTGGGCCTTCGCTTGTTTGGTCAGAGGCTGCGTTATAACCGACGAAGCCGCCAAGGTACCAGTCTTTGGCCTGAGCGTTATGAGCGGTCGCGGCGATTGCAATAAGGCTAGCAGCGGCAGTTTTGATGAGTGTGTTCACGATATCTCTCCAGTATGTTGATGGCCGTCCAAGCGGCGCAACGGCCCGATAAAGAGATGTTTGGAACGCTCAACCACCTCACGGTGGGTTGTGATAATTCAGGCAAGTTTTGTGAAATTCACTCTCGAATGCGTGAAACTTCGTTAGCTAAGAAGTGATCGAGCTCTCGCGAATATGTCGAAGAACATAGCCTCAGTCAGGCGGCCCGTATTCGTATTGTATCGGGAGCAGTGATAGCTGGAGAGTAGCGTATAACCGCCCAACTCATATTCACTGCCGTGCGCGAATTTCTCTCTCGCGACTTTACCGCCTAACGCTCTGACTGTGCTGTCGTGGCTCACTTTGCCAAGGCAAAGGAGGACCTTCAGTCTGGGCAGGGCGTCGATCTGGGCCATCAGATAGTTACGGCATTCATTGACTTCTGCGCCAATCGGCTTGTTTTGAGGGGGGAGGCAGCGAACGGCATTGGTGATTATCGCATTGTGCAAGGCCAGCCCGTCGTCAATGCGGGCGTCAAACCGATCGTTGGAAAATCCGAATTTTGAAAGAGCCGGATAGAGGAGATCGCCTGCTGCATCACCTGTAAAGGGTCGGCCAGTTTTGTTAGCCCCGTGCATACCAGGCGCCAGACCGACGATCAGTAATTCTGCTTCGGGGTCGCCAAAGCTCGGCACGGGGCCGTTAAAGTGAGAGGGCAGCTTGACGCGGCACTCTTCCAGGAAGTCATAAAGACGTGGGCAGCGCTGGCAGAAATAGGCGGGCTCCGCTGATTGCTGAGCCTTAGTCATAGCCGAAATCATCGTCGTCATCATCGTAGCGATTATCAGACCGTTCGCGTTTGGGGCGACCCACTTCGCGCTCCAGATCGTCGATCTCAATAAAGTCGTCCGCTTGCCGGCGCAGTTCATCGGCCAGCAAAGACGGCTTGGTCGTCATGGACGAAACGACAGTGACGCGAACCCCTTTGCGTTGAACGGCTTCGACAGCGGCCTTGAAATCACCGTCGCCCGAAAAAAGGAGCATATGGTCGATATATGGTGCGAGTTCGAGCATTTTGACCGTGATCTCGATGTCCATGTCGCCTTTGATCCGCGTGCGACCATCGCGGTCTGTGAACGTCTTCGCTTTCTTCGTGATGATATGAAAGCCGTTATAGTCCAGCCAGTCCAGCAATGGTCTTAAGGGAGAGAAATCATCATTTTCGCGCAAGGCCGTAAAATAATAGGCCTTGATCATGCGGCCTTTCGCGCTGAAGAACTTGAGCAAATTCTTGTAATCAATATCGAAATCAAGCGATTTCGTTGTGCTGTAGAAATTCGCGCCATCAATGAAGATGGCGATTTTCTCGTCCGGATAAAAAGGCATTCAATGAACCTGTGTGTGAAATGTCTCAAAATATGAGTCGGGCTTATATCGCCTTCGGCGCAAACTTGTCCAATCCGCGCGAAACGCTGATGTCTGTTGTCGAGGCGTTTGGCATGTCTGGACTGCGCGTGGATGCCGTGTCCAATCTCTGGCGTAGTAAGGCCTGGCCGCCTGGGACTGAGGCGCCGGATTATGAGAATGCAGTCCTGTGTGTCCGAACGGATATGTCAGCGCCTGAATTGATGAAACTCTTGCTGGCGACTGAGGTAGAACTGGGACGTACGCGATCAGAAAAGAATGCGCCGCGAACCTGTGATCTGGATTTGATCGACTATGCGGGAGAGGTGCGTGACGACCCTGATTGCACCTTACCGCATCCTCGTATGCAGGATCGCGATTTTGTTCTCTTACCGCTAGCAGAAATCGTAGACTCAGATTGGACGCATCCCGTCAGTGGTCGATCTGTCGATGACTTACTGGAAGTTCTGCGAAGCGCCTAAACGCTTAGTCTGACTGCGCGAGCTCATGCGAGATATCCTCTGAACTCGGCTCATTGGGCTTATCCAGCGCTTCAATTTCCTGCTGATAGATGCGCAAGATACGGGCGAGATATTCCTGATGCCATGCGCCGCGCGCGTCAGCTTGTTCCGGCGTAGGCGAGAAGGCTTCAATATCCGCTTGGGTGATGCCCTTGCTTTCCAGCAATCGTTCAACCGTATCTAGACGTTCGCGCGTTATTGCCAGTTCCTGCGCAACGGCCATAGTGACGGCAAGTACGCGCTCTACATCCGGGTCTTTCAGGAAGTAGGGGCGTTTGCCTTTGGGTTTAGCCCCAGCCAGGGCAAGCGGATCAATTTGCTGAGACATCAGGCCGCCTTTTTCTCGCCACCGACAATGTCCCAAGCGGATATTGAAGCCTTCTCGCCTACGCCGGAACAAGCTGACGCGCGCGGCGCATGGCATCAGGAATA
>JBCBGR010000319.1:0-2910 GCA_038526555.1 Pseudomonadota bacterium | reverse complement strand
CGGGCTTCGGCCGCTTGCAAACGGTTTTGAGTCATATGCGTGTCGGTCACGTCAATGGCCATGCCGATGATGACTTTCGCCTGATCATGACCGCGCATGGACGGCACACCACGGCAGGCCACAACCAAATTGGAGTTCGCGACTGAGAGTTCCATATCAAAGGACCCGCCAACCTGTGTCCGTCGGATCGTGTTGTAGAGATGATCACGGTCTGAGGCCTCGAATAGGCAGAGGAATTCTGACATGGTGATCAGCTTGTCTTCATTGCCAATCTCCATGAGCTTGGCGAGGGACTCGCTCACAAAGGCCATGTTCCGGGTGAGGTCGATTTCCCATACACCACCCCCAGAGCCTTCGACCGCCGCTTGGTGACGTTGTCGGGCGATTTCATCCTCCACAGAGCGGGCCTTCAACGCATTCATTTGCGTGAGGAACTGCTTACTCAGCATCCACCCAACCCAGATCAGGCCAGCGAATAAAAGACCGAACAGGAAGATATTCTGACCGAGAAAGCCCGGCATGCTGCGGTCGCGACGGTCGAGGATGAGCATGGAGCCATTTGATTTCGGAATAGGTGTCGCCCCGAGCCAGACCGGGCGTTCTAAATATTCTGTCCGAAAGATGGCCGTTTGATTGAGCTGCGCAAAGTTGTTCATACGCGCAGGCGTTAGTTCATAGTAGGGATAGGCACCGACCTTGCCGATCGCGGGCGCCGCATCAATCAAGCGTCCGTTTGACCAAACAAGCGCGCTGTCAGGGCTGCCTTGTCCGATCAGCGAGGAGGGGCGCAAAGCCGCGAGCAGATAAAGCTCTCCAGCGCGTTGGAGGATAACGGGCGTGGTCTCTCCCGTTTCTGGCTGAATGAGAGACGCAACTTGAAGCTGCCCGTCCGAGATATTGTTTAAATCTATCTGCGTCAGCGCGGCCCCAAATTGATCCGTTTCGGCCAGGATGCGGCCTTGTGCGGTGAGAACAGCGACCCCGCGGACTATTTCGGACTGACGCGTCAGGGGTGCGAGAATTGACGGGTCACGCGTGACAGAGAGGGCGAGGTTCATGAGCGCGCTTTGCGCATCAATGGCCTTCGACACGCTTTGTGCCTGCGCTTGAAGATCGCTTCTGAATGCCTCTTCGGCTTGGGCATTGTAACGAGTATAGTCGACGAAGGTTTTGATACTGAAGATGACCATCGCCAGGATCAGAAACCCTAATGCAATCAGGAAAATTCTTGGGACGCTGACGCCGCTATTCGTTCCGTGTAGAGCATCATTTTTAAACGCAGCGGAGCCAACCTTCGACCTGTCGCTGAACTTAATGGACGCGGAAAGTGGTGTCGCGCCTGGGACAAGCCCCGGCTGACGGCGAAGCTCACCCGCATCTGCGCGCATGGGCCGCTGCATGTCGTCAGGCTCGTAGGCTTGCGGGCCCTGATAGGTCTGCTGCTCAGATGGAGCCGCTATCGGTTGATGACCATGCGGTTGCGCATTCGGGTGTGACGATGCGGGCTCATGAATGGGGGCGTGTCCTCGTGCCGCAATATCACGCAACGACATGGGTTGAGGTTGTTGTGGCTGAGATGGGTGTGGCTGGGGCGCGTAGGCGTTCGGTATGTGTGCCGGGCTGGGCTGGACTTGCGGCAGATAGGGCTGTGCTGTGGCAGGCGGATGTGGTGGCGGTGCAGCGGACTGATGCGGCGCAACATAAGGCACAGGCCCGGTTGCTGGGCCTGGGGACGGCACCGCCATAGGCGGGCTATTTGGACTGGAAGGGTTCGCGCCCATGCCGGGTTATCTCTATTCCCCCTAAAGTCACCGAAATCTGTATCGAATCAGTACAATTCGTATCTGGAGCCACAATCTCTGTCGAACCAAATTAAGGTTAACAGGTCGGTAACTTGTTGAGGAATGTGCCGTTTATCGCTCAGCTGATGCGGGTTTCGCGCTCTGGCTTACCCAAAGCGTAGCCTTGTGCCGCGTCGATACCCAATCGGCGCACAAAATCGAGCAGTTCAGTCGTCTCAATCCCTTCGGCGATAAACCGCACGTCGAGCGGGTCTCTCAAGGTCAAAAGTGCGCTTAAAATGGCGCGGTCGCGGGCATTGTTGAACGCGGCTGAGACAAAGCCCCCATCGATTTTCAGCCAGTTTGCGGGCAGGGCGCGCAAGTAGCGTATGGAGGCCGCGCCAGCCCCAACATCGTCCAGACAGACAGGATGTCCGCGTGTTTTCAGCTCCAAGATCAGGCTTTCCGCCAGGTCCATCCGGTCCATGTCCCAACTCTCGGTCAGTTCGATGACCAGTTTGGTGGGGGAGGCGGTGAGCGCCGTCAGACACGCCATGACTGAGGGCTTGAACGTTTCTCGGTCCACAGAGGCCCCGGACAGATTGATCGCAATCCCCGGACCTGTCGGATCCTCATTGAGGACCAGAATGGCCTGCGCCAACATAGACAGGTCAAGGTCGCGGATTACGCCTGAAATCTCAGCCGGGCGGATCACCCCTTGCGTGCCTTGCCCTTCAAAACGCACCAGCCACTCATAGTGGTGAATGTCACCACTCGCGAGATCCACAATCGGTTGGCGCATCACCGTATAGCGCTGTTCCGAGACATGCTCGCGAAAACCCGCAGCGGTTAATACGTTGGATAAGGCACTCATGAGAGCGCGCTAGCACAAAGGCGCTAAGACAGAGTGAACGGCTTGGACTTGAGCAATTTTGTTATTGCTGCAGTGACAGTTCTGAGGCGAATTTAGGACGCTCAATTCAATGAACTATATTCGCTCACCAAGAGTCAGACAGCTACGGACAGAGCTATGTAGATGTTACCCTTGCTAATATCTCCCACTAGATTTCTTTCGTTCTAAATAGGTTTGTTGGCAAGGGTAACATCTACATAGCTCTGTCCGTAGCTG
>JBCBGR010000318.1:0-2922 GCA_038526555.1 Pseudomonadota bacterium | reverse complement strand
TGCGCCTACCGAGAATGATCAGAGACTTCTGGATTTTGCACCAGAGACTGTAGCATTCCTCGCGCAGGCCAAACGGATGAGCATCTCATCATTCAGGTTCCATTTCAGGTTCAATGACGGCAACCAGTGCTCATCAGAGCTAAAGCCTGAGATTGGGTCCGTATTGGCCTGCGCGAGGAATGCTACAGTCTCTGGTGCAAAATCCAGAAGTCTCTGATCATTCTCGGTAGGCGCACCACCGTTCTGCAGGTCAATGGAACGAACGTCAGCATAATCGAGCTGCCCCATGCCTGACACGTCGGTTTGTGTGTATCGAAGTCCAATATTGCCTTCGAGTGACATGCCATTGTCAAAGTCATTGGCAAAATCGAGGCGTGCATAAAGGTTGAGCGTTTCTTCCGTAACATCGCCGATATTGCCGCGTCCCGCGAAGTCCACAACGCCGTCAGATCCCCGCAGCGGCGTCCAGTCTGGACGCAGGCCGGTAGCCGTGTTTGTAATCAGAGGCTCACCTGCAATGAAGGCGGCCCAAGCATCATAGTCCCCGAGAAGGTCGCGGTTCGCAAAGATGAACTGATTGCTTTCACCTTGAACGACACCGCCGCGCTGGAAGTCTGAGAAATCGACAACTTCATAAACGCTTTCAGGCAACTCCGAATATGGCAGGTAGCCGCCGCCTGACCAAGGTGGAGCTACCGCAGCCCAGTTCAGACCTGCGCGCTGGTTGATCTGCTCACGCTCAACATAGCGTGCGCCGAATTTGATCGAGTCAAACCATGTATCATCGTCAAATTCATATTCGACGTCACCTGAGAAGGCATGCATGTCACCTTCATTGTCCAAGAATTCATCCGCAGACACTTGCAGGAATGTGCTAGCAGGATTTGAGAAGTCGACAGGTGTTGGACTTCCGCCACCCGCTCGACGAATAGGATTGCTATCGGGACGACCGATCACTGTAACTTGCGGATTATTCAAATCAGGATTGATTGAGAAATCGGCGAAGAAGCGAGACAGACCCCACAGACGAGTCCGCGAGAAGTCAGCCGTCGTTCTATGTGCGTCCAAATTGACATACCAACGATCGGTCGGACGCCATTTAATATTTAAACTGATGTCATCTGTGGAGGATTCGTCCTGCTGATTAATCGCAAGGTTTGTGAAATTAGCTCCACGAGCGCCTGTCCAATCGCGAAGATTGTTATTGATGATCCCTGTTTCGTAAAGACCGCTCACACTGTTCAGAACTTCACAGCGTTGGTTCAGAGGATCAGGGTCGTTGTTACCATTACAAGTCGGAATATTAGCCGAGAATGGCGAGAAGCTCAGGTTCGAGCCGACGGTCGTTCCGCCAATACTCTCCCCATCTGGGAACCACTCCAAAGTCCGCTCGTCACTGTAGACTTCATTTTCAATGCGCGCATACTTGGCGGTCGCACGGAATGTACCGTCATTATTCTCGTACTGACCCGCAATATAATAGCTATCACGCTCACGATCGACGTCATTAGTCCGAAGCTGGAAACCGCCCGGAATAGCGATGTTTTCAGCACCAGTGTTAAATGGCAGCAATTGGCCAATTTGGAAACCATGCAGCTCTGATTTCAGTTCAGACGATGAGAAAGATCCCAGTAGACCAAATTCGCCAGAGGTTGTTTCCCAGCGATCACTTAAGATGACGCTATAGTCCGGGCTGAACTCGTCACGAAGGTCTGTGTATGTTCCATCAAGCGTGACAACAGCGAGATCAGGATTACGATCAAAGGGCTCCAGAGTACGAAGGTTGATCGTACCACCGATACCCCCCTCAACTAGGTCAGCAGAATTGTTCTTATAGACGTCAACAGCACCAATCAATTCAGGTGGGATAGTCCCGAAGTCGAGAGCGCGACCGCCATTTGCCGAGAACGCTTCACGGCCGTTAAATTCTGAACGAACAAGTGTCAGACCCCGGATGAGGTTGCCGCCACCTTCTGGTGAGGGGAAGTCACCACCATCATTATCGGCAATCGAAAAACGTTGCACAACGACGCCTGGCACACGGGCCAAGGCTTCCGCGACGGACAAGTCAGGAAGTGTTGAAACGTCTGATGCTGTAATCGAATCAACAGCGGTATCAGCTTCACGCTTCAAATCACGTGCGGTCGCAATCGCTCTTCGAATACCTGTCGCAATCACCTCATCGGCGTTTTCCTCGGCTCCACTGACCTCATCGGCTGGAGCGCCGTCCTGAGCGAAAACTTGTGGCGCCATGAAAACGAGCGCAAGAGCGGTCGTTCCTGACAATAAGAGTTTTGCCGAACTATCGGCAAAATTAGAGCGTAGATGTGCCATGGTAGTTTCCCCCTTTATTGGCGACGACCGTCTCACGCGGCATTTGCAAACTTTTCCAAAATGAAAAAGTTATCGCTAACATTACCTCCGCCACATGTTTGTGATGTTGTCAACGCCTTTGCTTCAAATCAATTTATCTATCTGTGGAAATGTGACGTTTTTACCACAGTTGTGGTTTTAGTCGCAACGAATGGACTCTGAGCTCTCCTGCTTGAGCACAATATCTGACAATGCAACATCGTCGCCAGCCTGGCCTTTTAGAGCGAAACCAGACTTCAGATATCGAAGATCAACACGGACACTCGCTGCGCAGCGTAACGATATACGCGTCTCGGCCCAATCCTCTCCAAGCTCAACCGGATGGAAATTCTCACAGTCCTCCATCTCGACGCAACCTGCTCCAATGCTCACAGTTTTTGATCCCGTAAGTGACTTCGCCATGAAAGACAGCTCCATCGCCCCATTCGCCTCACGGGAATAATCGAGCGGATAACTCGAAGCGATTGCGAATATGGCAGGGGCATCAAAGGAGACGCGCAAGGAATCCTCCTGTGACGCGCGATCATAAGCGACAACGCGAACCCCCTC
>JBCBGR010000317.1:0-2935 GCA_038526555.1 Pseudomonadota bacterium | reverse complement strand
CCGATGATGGGGACCCCACTGACGTACTCGTCGTCGGTCAGCGGGCCCTCATGCCCGGTTGCGTCGTCCGCGCCCGCCCGGTCGGTGTCCTGATGATGGAAGATGAAGCGGGTCTGGATGAGAAGATCGTTGCCGTTCCGCACACGAAGCTCACGCCTTATTATAGCCAGATCAAAACCTATCGCGATCTACCCCAAGTGCTGCAGGATCGTATTCCCCACTTCTTTGCCCATTACAAAGATCTGGAAGCCAATAAATGGGTGAAGGTCCTCGGTTGGGGCGGTTTGGATAAGGCCCGTGAGCTTATTCAAAGCGGGATTGAGGCCGCGTAACGTGCGCCGCAGCGTCACAGCCCTTGCCGTCGTAGCAGCGGCCCTGATGAGTGTCGCGGCCACACCGACTCAGTCCGTGCGCTCTAATGCGCAGGACACGAAGGCGCGAGCGTCCTTGTCACTGATGGCAAAGGCAACGCCGTTGATAGAAACGGAGCTTACGTCGTCCCAACCACTGACCTGTCAGCAACAATGCGACGTGAATTATGTGCGTACCCATCAAATCTGCTTGGCCGCAATCGCAAGCTTGAAGACACAATACGCGCCCCGGACGCAAGATTGCGACCGGGCGGCCAAGTCCGGCATTCAGCAATGCCAAGCGACCTGCAAATCCGGGGCAGAAGTCCGGGAAACCGCTAAGTCGATTGAGGACTAGCGCGGTCTCGCTCGCATCTCTTTAAGTCGCTCTGGAAACAGAGTAGGACTTTTTAATGACAGATCCGATCCCGCTTATTGTTCTAGACGTTCAAGACGCCATCAACCAACCCATTTGGGACGGGAAGAATAATCCAGACTACATCGCGGTAATTGAGCGCCTGCTGGCAAAATGGCGGGCGAGCGACTGGCCCGTCATTCATGTCAAACATGATGAGGCGACGCCGACGTCGACCTATTATAAAAACGGCCCGTGGAACGCGATCCAATCCCGCGTTGCGCCTCACCCGTCAGAGCCGATCATCGTTAAACACCAGAACTGTGCATTTATTGGGACAGAGCTGGACGCCACGCTGCGTAGACTGGGCGCGAACAGTTTCGTCCTCGTCGGCGTCGTCATTCACAATAGTATGGACGCGACGATCCGGGCAGGAAAAGCGCTCGGTTACCATATTTTCCTGCCTGAAGACGCGACGACGGCAGTTCCCGTGAAAGGAGCGAGCGGACGTGTATGGGACGCGCAGGATGTCTTTGACCTCACCCTCGCCATTTTGGGCGGTGAATATGCGAAAGTCTGTTCCAGCGACGATGTGATGAAATGGCTTAAGCCATAGACGGAACGGGCTTTTGACCCAGTCGAGTTTCACGCGCGTCGTGCAGTGGAACTTTGGCGTAGCCGATCAATTCCAGAACCTGCGAATCAACCGCCTGCCCATCGCCCAAGTCCGATAAAGCAAGATCGGCTTCATGCGTATCCTGACCTGCCTTCAAAGCACCAGGTGTGGCAATCACTGTCAGTCCTGCACGCTTCGCGGACAGGATGCTATTATGTGTGTCCTCAATCGCGATCGCCTCTGATGCAGAGACACCCAGCCGGGACAGGGCAACCTGGTAAGCCTCAGGTGAAGGCTTTCCGGCCTGAACATCCTCACGGAGAATGATGACGTCCAAATCATCTTCGGAAAAATGATCGCTTTTCAGGGACAGGATCGCATCGACATTCGATCGATAGGTTGTTGTGACAAAACCGAGTTTAAGCCCTTGGTCTTTTGCATGGCGCACGAGGGCTTCGACACCCGGCCTGAAGGTGACGATCCCGCTCTCACGCACTTCACGACAAGCGATCTCGGTTTTTCGCGCGTGGATATGCGCAATATCTTCGTTCGAGAGATGGGTGCCTGTCGCTTTGGCCAAAAGCGCGAGGCGATCCTTGCCGCCAGAGGTTTCGAGAAGTTCGGAATAGACTTCGGGCGACCAGTCCCACTGCAAACCATGTTCGCGCATCGCCTGATTATAGGCGCGCCGTTGAATATCCGATGTTTCGGCAACAGCTCCGATAGACCCGAACAGAATAGCTTTGATGGTCATGGGACGACTCCACGCAATGAGACACAAGTTCATTAAGTCTACGCGCGGGACTGACAAAAGAGCTGCGAGAAGCGACCCTTCTTTATTGTAGCTAAGAAATTGCGATCAGTAATGCATGACACTCGCTACTCCGCCGCGTCATCTGCCTCCATCTCGATCCCGGCCAGATCTTCGGCAAGATCGATTTTTGCGTCCACCTCCATACCGCGCAGGATTTGAATGCGTTGCGCTTGCGGGCTGCCCGCGCCGTGCAGGCTTTCCGTCAGGTAGCCGACCGCGTTGCGGCCCAGCGTCATGTTCTCAATCAGGCGGAGCATACGACGGCGATGTGCCACCGGACGGTTCGAGCGTCCTTGCAGATATTTATCGAGCATGGGCCCCGTCTTGGGGTTCTTGAAATCCGCATCGCTCGGCAGCGTCACCATAAGCCCGCCCGCTAAGTCCTGCGCCAGTCGCGCGATCTCATACGGATAGCGGGTGACATTATGCTTGCAGACATTGGCGAGCATCGCATCATTCATGTAAATGCCGGAATCAAGCTGCGTTGCTTCATGGGAGGAGGCAATCGCGGAACTATAAATCGTCTCATTCAGATGGGTCATCTCCACCAACTTGTCTTTGATATGACTGGCATGATCCGCACCGTTTTGTCGGGCAATCGACGCGGCGGCTCCGACCATCACATCACCCAGCCCCGTTTTGCAGACGTAAGACGCGCGGTGGTAGGACGTGAACCGGGCCACCATTTCCTGCGCGAACTCATATTCGCCGTCCATCAGGACGTGTTCCCACGGGATGAAAACATCATCGAAGACGACGAGGACTTCCTGCCCGCCGAACCGGGCATTGCCGGCATCAAC
>JBCBGR010000316.1:0-2949 GCA_038526555.1 Pseudomonadota bacterium | reverse complement strand
CCTTAGTAGGACCTTAACGATCGAGCGTGTTTCAGGGAGTTTGGCGGCTATTCGCCGCCATGGCCAAGGCCTTAGGGTAGAGCGCTAACTCGGCGTCCAGCACGCGGTCTTTCAGCGTCTCAACCGTGTCATCGCCGTGGATATCCACAGCGCTTTGAAGGATCACATCCCCACCATCGACCTCTGTCACGGGATACAGGACGGAGTTATGCGCAAAACACTGGTCAAACAGTATGCGGAAAACGCTGATGGCAATATGGCCATGATGGGTGGGCTTTGCCTGTCGCTTATTCTCATGGGCGCTGTAGCGACCATCGATTACTCCATGGCAACGAATAATGGCGGTCAGTCTCAGAATGTGGCTGACTCGCTCTCACTGGCCGCCGCCATCCAGATGGGCAAAAAGATCGAGGAAAACCGCGGCAGAGAAGGCCTGACGCTGCCCACCGAAATCTATGTCGAAGGCAAGGAATATAGCGCCAAAGACCTGGGCTTTGCCTTTTCGGGCTTGGCTGAAGACACAGACGCCAAAGTCACATTCAAATATAATTTGGAAGAAAACGAGGTTCAGGCGACCGTCACGGGCTATTCCAAAGCCAACTTCATGGGCATGATGGGGGTGGATAAGATCCCGTTCTCATCCGTATCCACCGCAGAATTTCCAAGCCCGCAAATTCAATTTCCGGTCTCCATCGCCATGGTCATCGACAACTCGAATTCCATGTGGTCCGACGAAGATCCGTCCGCCCCGTGGGACCAAGCCCATTACGATCATCACTATAATATCTTCCGCAACGATCAGCGGAAAAACCATGACACGTCAGATGACATGGCACGGCAAGTCCCGACTGGTTTGGAGAAACGCCCACCAGGGACGAAACAGCGCATCTCCAGCCTTCGCACCGCTTTGACCTCGTTGAACGACACGCTTTATGATGCGGTTCTCGGTGAAGTTGATCAGCGCTACATGCGAACGGGGCTTATTCCGTTCAACCACAATTTTATCAGCTCCAAGTCCTCGCGCATGAATTGGGGCACCCTACCCGCGTCCAAAATTTCAGGCATGTCGCCCTCCGGTGAAACGGATACATCACGCGGCATGGACAAGGCTTGGAATTGGCTGAAAAACGAGCATAATCAGTTTGATAGCACCATGCGGGACGATCTGAAGCGCTATGTCATCCTGATGACAGACGGTCAGAATACGACCAATCGTACTGTTCAAATCGACAAGCCCGGCTCTGGTGTCTGGCGTGGCCAAGTCCAGCGAACGCGCAACGGCTATACGGACAATAGTCGCCCCTGCACGCAACGACAGACTCGCTACCGCAATATTGGTGAAGCCGGCCGTGTGCCCTATCAAGCTTGTGTGGCGTGGGGTCCGCCCAGAAATCGGTGGGTCCCTCCGGCAACCTATTGGGCTTGGACCACGAAGCGCCAATCCGCCCGCCCATCAGATGGCCGCAACTGGAAGGAAGTCGACTGGGTCGACCGGACCCGTCACACCTGTGACAAGATGCATAAAGAGGGTTGGACAGTCTTTACCATCGGCTATGCGCTGACGCAGGGTATCTTCCAACGCAACCTGCCAGGACGCCCCGCGAATGAATATTGGGCGACGGACCCCACAGAAGTTGCCAAGGCCAAAGAGCTACTCGAATATTGCGCGACCTCTGAAGAGCACCACATCACGGCAAGTAATGCGGAGCAGCTTAACGAGGCGTTTGAAGAAATTGGCCGAGAGATCGCCACAGATTCGTCGATACGGATCAAGATGTAGATCACCCCAAACAAAAAGGCGGCTCAGAAAGCCGCCTTTTCCTTATCAGAAATGATCCTAAGCTTAGCCAGGAATATCTTCGTCTGAGAAGAACTGTGCGATTTCCTCAGCGGCTGTTTCTGGCGCGTCAGAGCCGTGGACTGTGTTGGCGTCAATAGACTCAGCAAACGCAGCACGGATTGTGCCTGCCGCAGCTTCAGCTGGGTTCGTTGCACCCATGACTTCGCGGTAGCGCGCAATCGCATCTTCGCCTTCCAGCACCTGAACCACAACCGGGCCAGACGTCATGAAAGAGACAAGGTCATTGTAAAAGGGACGCTCAGCGTGAACTTCGTAGAAACGCTTGGCTTGCGCTTCAGTCAGTTGAACGCGGCGCTGACCGACGATGCGAAGACCAGCCTCTTCGATCATGGCATTGACCTTGCCAGTGAGGTTACGCTTGGTCGCGTCAGGTTTGATAATGGAAAAAGTGCGTTGCACAGCCATGGTATAATCCTTTGGGAGAACTGTATTTGGGATTTGCGCGGCCACTAATCCGGGATGACCCAAGTTTCAAGCCGTGTTAGCGGCTGCGCCACGCTATGCTGCATATTAACGACCTCACCTACCGCATTGAAGGGCGTCCCCTGTTCCAGCAGGCGACGCTCGCCATTGATGCTGGGCATAAGGTTGGCCTTGTGGGCCGGAACGGCACGGGCAAATCCACACTCTTCCGCCTGATCAAGGGCGAAATCAGTCCGGACGATGGCGAGATTTCCTTGCGCAAAGGCATGCGCCTCGGCTGCGTCGATCAGGAAGTCCCCGGCGGTCCCACTTCGCTGATGGACACCGTTCTCGCGGCGGATACGGAACGCCTCTCCCTCATGGAAGAAGCGGAAACCGCCACAGACCCGATGCGGATCGCCCAAATCCACACACGCCTCGGCGATATCGATGCCTACACGGCTGAAGCCCGCGCAGGATCGATCCTGTCCGGCCTCGGCTTTGACGGAGACGACCAGCAGCGCCCCTGCTCTGATTTCTCAGGCGGATGGCGGATGCGGGTCGCGCTCGCAGCCATGCTCTTCGCGCAGCCCGATATCCTGCTGCTCGATGAGCCGACCAACTATCGCGATATTTGCGCATATGGTTTTCGAGCCAGAGCGCGCCTTCAATATCGAGATAGTTGG
>JBCBGR010000315.1:0-2961 GCA_038526555.1 Pseudomonadota bacterium | reverse complement strand
GTTTCGTGCCATTTGGCCAGGACGAAAAAGAAGGGAACGCAAACTCCGCCACATGCGTCCATCAATCGTCGCTCTATATTCGCGCTCGTACTTGAATTCTTTGAAAACATGACGGCGATTGATGGACGCATGTGGCGGAGTTTGCGTTCCCTTCTTTTTCGTCCTGGCCAAATGGCACGAAACTTTGCTGACGGCGCGCGCCAGCGATGGACTTCCCCGGTCCGGCTTTACATTGCCAGCTCGCTTCTCCTCTTTGGCTATATCACGCTGACAGAGACGCAAATCATCGCCGTCGGATCAATAGAGCAGAGCCAAGCTCACAGTATCATAAAATTTGGTGAGACGGCTGATCAGTCCTACAGCCCTCGCCTTCTTTTCTTCGTGCAAAAGAAGAACATTATCATCGAGAGCGAAGACGCACTGGAAGAAGCTCAAGCGTTCTTTGATAGTATCGGAAACGATTTCAATGACGCGATCGAGGGGATGGACACGGGAGATCTTTCCGTCGCTATTGAAGAGATCAGCGCACAAATTGAAGACGCGACAGATCCGATTGAGCGCGAAGTTTTGAGGGAAACAAGGCGCGCAATGATGATCGCGCAGGCTCAAATGCGCGATAGTGATGGTGTTGCCGACACAGACAAAAGTTCAGCAACTCCCTCAGAAACCGACCTGGCCGATGCTACGGAATCGTCGTCAGTCGATAGTGATAACGTTCAACCTAGCGACCAGAACGAAAGCCAAGTCGAGCTGGAAATGGGTGTTGAACCCAATGACGATAGTAGCGGCGTGACATTCACAGGCCTTAATGGCGAGACGGTCAATCTGGACTGGGAGGGCATGCAGGAGCTTTATCAGCTCGTGCTTGAGCGTCCTGAACTGATCAACAACAGGGTCAATAATGATCTGAAATTCGCTATGTTTTTCATGATGCCGCTCGCCATGTTACTCGGTGCCATTTTCATTCGCAGCCGGGAAACGGCCATGCTGTATGACCACCTCGTTCATGCGGCCTATGTGCACGCCTTTTCGTTTCTCTTGCTCTTCATGTTCATCATATTGGGGCAGTATACGGCCATTCCGGCCTTATTGGGAATCTACACGCTTATCATTCTGGTTTACTTGCCCGTGTCGGCGAAGAACGCATTCCAACGTGGTTGGTTTAAATCATTCCTGACAGCTTACGGTGTAGGCGCATTCTATACGTTGGTAATATTCATTATCTTCGTTATGGTTATTGTCTCTGCATTAAGCAGCGTTGCCGCTGACGTGAGTGCTGAGCGCGAACGTCGTGAGGCCGCAATAAACGCCACTCTCACGACGAGTACTCGTCCCAGTTCTGAAAGCCAGTCCCGTTCGACCCCTACCCCCGCCGAGATGACTGAGACCCCATGAAGACATGGCTTCGGGGCGCGCGATCCCCGAACCACCACAACGTGGCAGCAGTCGCCGCAAAGACAGCGGCTTCGATGACGGCGCTATCCTGCGTGAAGAGGAAAATGCCCGCCGTAATAATCCAAAGTAAAAGGGTAAGGACAGGACGCACCAAGCGAAGCGTATCAATAACCCAGCGGCTCGCTTCACCCAAGGCGGCATCGGCTTTCATGGACGCATCTAAGCCGGCCCAGCTTCCCATTTGTGCCGCCAGCGCAATTTCAGCTTCTGTCTCCTGAGCTCGCGCTTGCTGCTGAAGCTCATGCAGCTTCAGTTCGTGAGACCAGCGCGCTTGTTCTTGCATGAAAGTCTGTCTACGTTCGAAATAGCCCGCCACACGTCCCAAAGTCGTCCCGACCAGACCGAATAAGCCCCCAGCAGCCGCGTCCAGTGTTAATGTTGCAATGTCGGTTGCCATAATTCTTTCGCTTTCTGAGACCCGTACCACTGGCGTGTCCGCCCGAGGTCCGCATGAATGAAACTCACGTAAAATCCGAAGCCTCTGAAACCAGCTGTTTTCAGGGCCTGATAAAGAGCCATCTTGTCATGCCCGATCAGGGCAATATCGACGGCGAGTTTGAGATGTTGAGACAAGGGCGCGCCGCCAACGCGCGCATTATGCAGGGAACATCTGTGTGCGGAGACGATCCGAAACGGACGTTCGACATGATCTCTGGCTTGCTGGAGCCGGTCCATAAATTCGGGCCAATGATAGGTTTGACCACAATGCCGACACCCCATCTCGGCCTTGGAGAAATTCTTCCAAGGCCAATCGCTCTCAAGTGATCGGTCTGGGGGGCCTAACGCATATTCTGGGGACAAGCCTGACATGCTGTGACTGTCACACCACAACTCAAGCAGTGGATCTGTTCATCATGAAAAAGAAAAAGGCCCGCAATTGCGGGCCTTTGGATCAGGATAGGGCTTGGTTTAGCGCGGACTATTTAAAGAGATCCAGCTTCTTCGCCTTCTTCGCAGCAAGGTAGTAGAAGGTAACGCGCGACTTCAAACGTGTGGGCTTCATCTGTTCACAAACAGATTTAACGAGTTCCATCTGGCCTTCTTCAAGGCCCAACTTCTTGGTGACAAAGCCGTTGGCCACAGTCTTCAGCTCACTCTCGTCAGAACAGGCGACGAGGCTGCTATCCCGCGACTTCAGGGACACGCCGCAATATTTGACGATATTCTCAACAACAGTCTTGGACGCGCGTGCATCATAGACTTTGACCTTCTCATAATACTTATCGAAGTTAGTGCCTTTTTTCGCCGCTGGCTTCTTAGCCGCAACCTTTTTAGCCGCAGGTTTCTTAGCCGCCGTGCTTTTAGCGGCATTAGCTTTCTTAGGCGCTGCTTTCTTCGCAGGGGCCTTTTTGGCGGGCGCTTTCTTCGCAGCAGGCTTCTTCTTCGTCGCAGTCGCAGCCGCCGCCGTTGCAGTCGCGGCAGCCGCAGCTACAGCGGCCTTAGCGGGAGCCTTCTTCTTGGCAGGCGCCTTCTTGGCCTTTTCTGCTTCGGCTTCTTCGTCGACAA
>JBCBGR010000314.1:0-2994 GCA_038526555.1 Pseudomonadota bacterium | reverse complement strand
GACGGCCTGTACGAGATCCCAACCTTTGACGAAGTGTTGGCGCTTGTTGTCCGGCGGTCAGAAAAGACGGGGTCATCCGCGCTGTCAAACCTGTACTGGGCAAGGCTATCAAGTAGAGCAGTATCAAAGGACAGACCCAAAGTTTCTAGGGCGGCAGGCTGTTTGGTTTCGGGGTAAATGCCAATGCGACGCCCCGTCTCTTCTGACCGCCGGACAACAAGCGCCAACACTTCGTCAAAGGTTGGGATCTCGTACAGGCCGTCAAACTCTGTGGGACGTCCGGCTTTGACCTGTTTCGCGCGCAGGGTTTTAATCTCAGCCAAAGTGAAATCTTCGACAAACCAATCGGCACCGTCATGACCAGGTTTCACCACTTTCCGACCTGCAAATTCGGGGTGATCTGCGACGTTGGTTGAATCCGAGAGATAGCGATCATGGCGGGCGACAAGCACGCCGTCTTTCGTGATGACGAGGTCGGCTTCGATAAAGTCAGCGCCCATATCGATGCCGAGATCATAGGCCGCAAGTGTATGTTCGGGCAGGTAACCGCTGGCCCCGCGATGGGCGATGATGAGGGGTGCGCTGCCGTCTAGCGTATTCCACTGCGGTGCATCTATCTGGCTGTCCATCTGGGGCGTTTCCTCTCCAACGGAACAGGCACTTAATAAGCAGAGCAATCCGAGAAGACTAAGCCCGTATTTTCCAAGAGTTCCCATTATAATCACTCTTTATCCTGACCTGACCACTCAGCGCGTAGCCACAGGATACGGATCGCTGCAAGTTGCTTCTTCCTGCCGTCAAAAAGACGACACCAAACTGACACCAGAAGTTCATCGTAATCGCAACGATCCGTCACGGGACTGAAACATACTGGAGACATGGGCGCCCCCAGATTGCTCACGGCTATGAGGGGAAAATCCATGCCGCTTCGATTATCTGCATCCGCACGTCTTAAACTCACAACAGCCTCTGTAGCGCTGCTCGCGCTGGCTGCGCCGGGCCTGGCACATGCTCAGGTGTTAAGCGGGACGGTGAAGGACAGTTCAGGCGAAGCCCGCTTTGAGGGCGCGATTGTCACGATTGAAGAGCTCGGTCGATCTGTGGCGACAGACCGTTTCGGTGAATTTCGGATCACCAACATCCCTGCAGGGTCTTACACCATCACCACAGATTATGTCGGCACACCGAGTGTGACGAGTGAGATCGACCTCCCGTCTGAGGGTGCCAACATCGACATCGTGATTGGTGAGGATGTCGAATTCGTCGACAATATTATCGTGGTCGGAACACGCGCGGCGCAAGCGGGCGCGATTAACCAGCAGCGGGCGTCAAATTCGATCATTACCGTCATTGACTCCGATGGTCTCGGTAATTTCCCCGACACGACTGTGGCGGACAGTTTGCAGCGCGCTGTCGGCATCTCAATCGAAACCGATCAGGGCGAAGGCCGTTACGTGTCGATCCGCGGGATTAGCCCGGACCTGATTTCCGCGTCTATTAACGGCGTTCGGACACCCTCTCCAGAAGACCGTCGCGGTGTGCTACTGGACGGCGTTCCCTCAGACTTGCTGAGCGGGATCGAAATTCAAAAATCACTGACACCTGATCTTGATGCTGACACGATTGGCGGTGTGATTAACCTGAAAACCCTTTCCGCTTTTGATCGGGATGGCCAGTTTTTGAGCATGAAGGCGCAAGGTCGTATCAATGAAATCACGGATAATCTGTCTGGCAAAGGCACGCTGACCTACACGAATACTTGGGATGATCGTATCGGCCTCGCCGTGTCTGCGAACTACCAGCAGCTCGCCATTGAATCGCACAATAATGAAGTCGGCGGATGGGGCGAAGAGGGCGGCATCTTCTACATCAATGACGATTATGAGCATCGCTGGTATGATCTGACGCGTGAGCGCATTGGTCTGGTCGGAAACCTGGATTTCCGCGCGACTGAAAACACGACCCTTTATTTCCGGTCCCTCTTCAATCGCTATGAGGATGACGAAATCCGCAACAAGTTCGAATTCAGAGCCTTTGATGATACGTTTGATGATGCGTTCGGCAATGGCGATGAGGATACAGAGCTTGCAAGTCCGCGGTCTCCGACACAATCGCGCGTCGCTCTAAACGAAGTCGACGCTGAAGCGCGCAAACGCCTCGAAATCCGCGAGATTCAGACCTACTCGCTGGGCGGCGAAACAGTCATGGATGAATGGACCTTTGATTATGAAGTCGCCTACGCCACCGCTGAAGAAGACGATAGCCGCAACCATGATGTGACCTTCCGCACGGAAGATATTCAGGAAGCGCTCGGCGCGACAGCAGCTTCGCCGGAATTCCTGCTCATCAACACAGAGAGACCGGAAACGCCGGTTCTGACGAATGATAGAATTTTCGGCCTCATCTTGGACCCGGCCAACTATGCCCTCGATGAGTTGGAAGAAGAAGACACGATCAATGAAGATGAGGAATTCAGTGGCCAGCTGAACATCGCGCGTGACAGCATCCTAGGGGATTTTCCTGTCACCTGGAAAGCTGGTGGTAAATTCCGGGACCGTGAGAAGATACGCGATGTGAATAAAATCTTCTCAGAAGCCGATGATGTCTTCGCGTCTGAGTTCACTGATAATCTGCTCATTCCCGGTTGGCGTCTGCCGAACCCGGCCGCAGCTTTTCCTGATGGAGACTTAACAACCGCCTTACGCAATGGCGGCGATCCGCGCCTTGAAGTTAATGAGGGCGACACGTTCCTGGAATCCAATTTCGAGGATTTCACCATCAATGAGCAAATCCTCGCCGCCTACGCGATGGGGACGTTTGAAATTGATAATCTGACGCTGGTTGCGGGTGTGCGTCTGGAGCAGACGGACGTTGAACTGCAAGGTAACATCGTTGCCGACGAATTTGAGGATGCCAACGGCAACGATGTCCCCGCATCCTCAACGGCCTTCACGCTTGGCAGGACGTCTGTGTAGTCATCTTCCAGAGTGAAGG